>NZ_JAVJUO010000171.1:0-177839 GCF_040220555.1 Coleofasciculus sp. C1-SOL-03 | reverse complement strand
AAGTTTATTATTTAACATGGTTGTCAAGACAGATGACTTCAAGGCAGAAAGCAGAAGGCAGAAGGCAGAAGGCAGAAGGCAGAAGGCAGAAGGCAGAAGGCAGAAGGCAGAAGGCAGGAGGCAGAAGTTATGCCTTATTGTAGGGAATTGTAGGGGATTGTAGGGGCGGGTTTAGCCGTTTAATTGACGGGTATACCGATAAGTTATCAACAAAACCCGCCCTCTTGTCGTTTAGATTTGAGCCAAATGGTAAATGACGAGCCGTTTAATTGACGGGTATACCGATAAGTTATCAACAAAACCCGCCCTCTTGTCGTTTAGATTTGAGCCGAATGGTAAATGACGAGCCGTTTAATTGACGGGTATACCGATAAGTTATCAACAAAACCCGCCCTCTTGTCATTTAGATTTGAGCCGAATGGCAAATTACCTAGCTTGCTTGAAGAAGAGCGAGTATGACACAAACAAAGGACAAATGACCAATACCAATTAAGCCAAAAGTGATTCCCCTTGTTCGTCCGACGTTGCCAACTCCTCCAACCGTTCCTGTTGATCCTGGGTAATACAGGCTTGAATCACAGACTCTATATCCCCTTCCAACAAGCTATTCAGCGAATAGTTTTGACTCAAGCGATGATCCGTCACCCGATTATCCTTATAGTTATAGGTGCGAATCTTCTCCGATCGCGAACCCGTCCCCACCTGCGATCGCCGCATCGAGGTAACCGCTTCCTGTTGCTCCCGCAGCTTCATTTCATACAGTTTAGCGCGGAGAATTTGCAACGCCCGCTCTCGGTTTTGCAGTTGAGAACGTTCCTCCGTACAAAAGATGCGAATCCCCGTCGGCTTGTGGAACAGATCAACCGCCGTTTCCACCTTGTTCACATTCTGTCCACCAGCACCACCCGAACGGGCTGTGGAAACCTCCAAATCCTTCGGATCAACCTCAATTTCCACATCATCCACTTCTGGCATTACCGCCACAGTCGCGGTTGAGGTATGAACTCGTCCTCCTGCTTCCGTCACCGGGACTCGTTGCACCCGATGCACACCCGCTTCAAACTTCAGCTTGCTATAAACCTGTTCCCCTTGAATTTCCAGAATCGCCTCTTTAAACCCACCCATGTCAGCCGGGGATTCACTCAATAGCTTCACCCGCCAGTTCTGAGTTTCGGCATAGCGGGAGTACATTCGCACTAAATCCCCTGCCCAAATACTGGCTTCGTCGCCCCCGGTTCCTGCCCGAATCTCCAACATGATGTTCTTATCATCATTCGGATCACGGGGCAAGAGTAGGATTTTCAGGCGTTTTTCCAACTCCTCCAGCTTGGTTTGCAGTTCCTCAACTTCCAGGGCTGCCATGTCGTGCATTTCCCCATCCCCATTAGCTTCCTTGAGGATTTGGCGAGCGCCCGTCAGTTCCTCCTGGGCTGTTTTCCAGAGTTCGTAGGTGCTAACCACTTCCTCTAAGGACGAACGAGCTTTTGCCACCCGCTGCACTTCCACCGGATCAGTGGCAATATCAGGGTCAGCCAAACGGCGCGTTAATTCGTGAAAGGTTTGTTCAACCGATTGTAATTTATCCAGTAAGTAAGTTTCCGCCATGGTTACAGCGATCGCTCCATTGAAATAGCTAAAAAAAGCATAAAAGGGCGAAGTCTAACGAGTCAGAGTTAGGCTTCGCTACCGTTGAATCCACTTCAACCTTCCTAGCTATTTTTCTTTAGACGATTGCTGCTCCGAGGCATTTCCTTCGATCATGCCGTATTTCCGCATAAAGCGCTCCACACGACCTTCCGTATCAATAATTTTTTGGGTTCCTGTGTAGAAGGGATGATTTCCCGACCACACATCAACATGAATTTCCGGCTGGGTTGAACCAACCGTCATCACAACTTCTCCGTTGCAATAGACTTTGGCGTCTGGATACCACTGGGGATGAATATCAGGTTTTGGCATAGTTACTATCCTCTCTCAGCAAGCGTTGCTTAGTTCTGTCATTTGGGGCGAAATCACCCCTGATGATTCGTCTTCTCTTTTCCCAATTCTAACGCTTCGAGTATTGGGGAGCTTTGCGGGCTTTATGCAAGCCGTATTTCTTCCGTTCTTTAGCACGGGGATCGCGCGTTAAATACCCTTCAATCTTCAAGGGAGAGCGATTTTCCGGGTCAAGTTCACACAGCGCCCGCGCTACGCCTAAGCGAATCGCATCGGCTTGTCCGGTCAACCCACCGCCGTGAGCATTGACCAAAATGTCGTAATCATTCTCTAGACCCAGGGTTTCCAAGGGTGATTTGGTCACCATTAAATAGGCAGGATTGAGATTAAAGTAGACATCGCCAGGACGCCCGTTGACAATCAATTGACCTGTCCCTGGCACGAGGCGCACCCGAGCAACGGAGGATTTCCGGCGACCGGTTCCCCAGTACACAGCGCGATTTTCCATCGGTTCTGTTGCTTGCATTAGTCTTGTTCTCCTGGAATGGTGTCAATGGTTAAGGGTTGAGGTTTTTGAGCGTCATGGGGATGGGTTGCTCCGCCATAAACTTTCAGCTTCGTAAACAGTTTACGACCCAGAGAATTTTTAGGCAGCATCCCTTTCACCGCCTTTTCAATAATCCGTTCCGGTAGACGGGCTTGTAAATGGGCAAAGGTTTCCGTCTTCATCCCACCCGGACGACCGGAATGGCGGCGATAAATCTTCTGACTGCTTTTTTTGCCGGTGACGACGACTTTCTCGGCATTGACCACGATCACGAAGTCCCCTGTATCCATGTGCGGGGAATAGGTCGGTTTATTTTTCCCTCTAAGAATCATGGCAATTTCCGTTGCCAATCGTCCCAGACGTTGACCTTCGGCATCAATAACGTACCAATTTTGTTCTAAAGAATCCTGAGTTGGCAGGTAAGTTTTTTGCATGAGTTTTTTTGATTACGTATACAGTTAACCTAAACACAATTGGGCAGGTGTCTCAGTGGGCAAGATAAACGTCGGCTGAGTATCAAACCAGGTTTTTGGCGGAAAGGGCGAGTGAGGATACCCCACTCGTAACAAGCACAACCCCTTGGCTGGCGCTGAATATTTGATCCGTTCCCGCTGTTGATTCACCCACAGTTGAGTAAACTCGTTCGGATGTAGGTTCCCCCGCCCGACTTCTACCAGCATGCCGACGAGTAGCCGCACCATGCCGTATAAAAATCCATCCGCCTGAATTTCAATATGAATAAATGAACCATTCCGGTAACATTGAGTATCCTGAACCGTGACCCAGGAATGCTGCCGTGACGAGTTGGCGCGATGGAACGCCGCCAGGTGGTGTTTACCCCGCAGTGGATTCAGTGCGTCCTGAATCCGATGTTCATCCAAGGGAGCGTGATAATAATGCCAACTAAACGGTCGCACAAACAGGTTGGGACAAGCATCTGTATAGATACTGTACCGATACCGACGCCAAATCGCCGAAAAGCGAGCGTGCCAATTGGCGGGGACGGGGGCTGATGCCCGAATCAGGATATCCTCCGGTAGTCGGCTATTGAGGATCGGCATCCACCGCTCTCCCGGAATCGGACGGCTGCTATTAAAATGGGCAACTTGGGCAGCGGCATGAACCCCTGTATCAGTACGCCCCGCCCCGTGTAAGGTTACGGGTTTTCCTTCGACAGTGGACAGAACTTGCTCAATGTCCCCTTGCACGGTGCGATGGTGAGGTTGTCGTTGCCAACCCGAGAACTTAGTACCCAGGTATTGAATCACCAGGGCGATGCGTTGAGTTGGCTTAACCTCGCACTCGGACATAACCTGAGTTCACACCAGCTCGATGATTGCCATTTCCGCATTATCCCCACGACGGCGCAGGGTTCTGAGGATGCGAGTATACCCACCGTTACGATTACCATAGCGATCGCTTGCTCCTTCAAACAGAGCATGAACTAACTGCTTGTCGTACAGATAGCCTAAGGCTTGACGGCGAGACGCTAGGGAGCCATCTTTGGCTAAGGTAATCATTTTTTCCACTTGGGAGCGCACGGCTTTTGCCCGTGCTTTGGTGGTGGTGACTCGACCATGACGAATCAACTCTGTCGCTAGGCTGCGGAGCAGCGCTTGACGCTGGTCGGCTGGTTTTCCTAGTTTGGGTACACGACGACGATGACGCATTGTCTTTTCTTCCTCTACAATCCCACAACAATGAACAATTTCTCAACTAGAACGCGAGAATCCCTTCCTTCAACAGCCTGATTTCCGTAGGCGTAGCCAAGGATGAAATGGCTAACCGAGTTGACGATTAGCCATTTAATTACAATGCTTAAGTTGGTTTAGCCGATTTTTCGTGGGGCAATGTAATCCCCAAGCGTTTTTGTAAGGCGTCGATGACTTCTTCGGCAGATTTTTGACCAAAGTTCTTGATTTCTAGGAGATCCTCCTGGCTATAATCTAATAGATCCGCAACCGAGTTAATTTGCGCTCGCTTGAGGCAGTTATACGCCCGCACCGACAGTTGCAGTTCTTCAATCGGAATTTGGCTGGTGGGATCTTCGTCTTCCGGACGACCCACAGGCTCTGGCTTCAGCTCGATATCTTTCAGGGGATTGAATAAATCCACCAGAATAGTGGCGGCTTGACTCAGTGCTTCCTGGGGTGACACGCTGCCATTCGTCCACACATCTAAAATTAAACGGTCTTTTTCCAGGGAACCGTCAATGCGAGTATCCTCAACACTGTAGTTCACCTTAGTGACTGGCATGAATACCGCATCAAGTTGCAGGAAATCCACCGAAGATGTTTCATCACGCCCCCGTTCGACCGAGCGATACCCGGTGCCTCGTTCGATCCGGAACTCCATTTCCAGTTTGGCACCATCGGCTAGGGTGGCGATATACTGACCTGGATCAACAAATTCTACGTCTGATGGTAGATCAAACTGAGCCGATCGCACGGTCGAAGGTCCGGTGATCATGACTCGACCAATATGGGGTCCGGGCGTATAGCTTTTGAGGACGACTTCCTTCATATTCAGGAGAATTTCCAGGACATCCTCTCTGATTCCCTCAATGGTGGCAAACTCGTGATTGACTCCCGCAATCCGGACAGCGGTAATGGCTGTTCCTTCTAGGTTAGACAGGAGAACCCGTCTCAGGGCGTTGCCCACTGTTGTACCTTGACCGCGTTCTAGAGGTTCTAGGACAAATTTGCTATATTGACTTTGATTCTTTAGTGTTTTGGATTCTACGCACTCAATCTGAAACTGCGCCACGGAGTGACCTCCCTCCTTTAATTCATAGGAACCCATCAAAAGCACTCAGCCAGTACTTTTGAATTTTTGTTGCGCCTAACCCACAATTTGGTACAAGTGGCACTAAGCAAAGTATCAGGGGTTGGCATAATTGGCTCGATGCTGACACTTGATTTTGGTGTCGAGTCGAGACGGATGCGGGGTCAACTGACTTAAAGGTTTGATTGAGGGTATATCTCAATCAAACTCTGGGTTTAACCGCCCCCATTCCCGTTCCCGATTTCCCGATCCTAGACGCGGCGTCGTTTCGGGGGACGGCAACCATTATGCGGAATTGGCGTGACATCCCGAATCAGGGTAATTTCTAGTCCTGCGCCTTGCAGTGCGCGAATCGCGGTTTCTCGACCTGCACCAGGACCGCTAACCATTACCTCAATTTGACGCATTCCTTGGTCTATGGCTCGACGGGCGGCGTTATCGGCAGCGGTTTGAGCGGCAAAGGGGGTGCCTTTCTTCGCGCCTTTAAAACCACTCGATCCGGCTGATGCCCAGGAAACCACATCGCCCCGTGTGTCCGAAAGGGTGACGATGGTATTGTTGAAGGTAGACTGGATGAATGCCATTCCATTCGGAACGTTGCGTTTCTGTTTTTTTGTACCTGTTTTTTTAGTTGGTCGCGGCATATCGTTTTATTTGTGCTGTCTTAGGAGTGGGTGTGAACTGAATCAACGTCTTACTTCTTCGCCGGTGCTTTTTTCTTACCCGCAACGGCAATACGTCTACCCCGCCGGGTACGGGCATTGGTGCGGGTGCGTTGACCGCGCACAGGTAACCCTTGGCGATGGCGACGTCCGCGATAGGTGCCAATATCAACGAGACGCTTGATATTCATGGCTTCCCAGCGCCTTAAGTCACCCTCGACCTGATAGTCGCCCTCGACTACCGATCGCAGGGTGGCTACGTCAGCATCGCTTAAATCCTTGACGCGGATATCCGGATTAATACCCGTTTTGCTAAGAATTTCTTTGGAGCGAGATAGACCAATTCCGTAGATGTAGGTTAGACCAATTTCTATTCGTTTATCGCGAGGTAGGTCTACACTGGCAATTCTTGCCACGGTATTTTTCTCCCTTTTGCTGGTTTTGTGCTACAAATGAGTCTTATAGAGTCTCTAGATTACCCCTGACGTTGTTTGTGCTTGGGGTTTTGACAAATTACCATTACTCGACCTCGGCGTCGAATAATGCGACATTTTTCGCAAATTTTGCGGACGGATGCTCTAACCTTCATGGGTTTTTTAGTTACAACGCAAGCACATTATCATATCATTTTTTGGTTTTCGCGTCAAATAAGCCAATCAATCAGCCCGAACGATGTTTATTTTTTACGCAGTCGGTAGGTGATTCGCCCCTTGCTCAAGTCATAAGGGGTCAATTCGACTTTGACGCGATCGCCCGGTAGAATTTTGATGTAGTTGCGGCGAATTTTGCCGGAAATATGGGCAAGGACGTTGAAGCCGTTATCCAAATCAACCCGAAACATGGCGTTCGGTAAGGATTCGGTTACCGTCCCTTCCATTTCAATTAAGTCTTGTTTAGCCAATTTTGTCGTTCCTCAATACGATTGGTCACTAAGTCCCCCTCCACACAGTTAGAGATTTGTCCAGGGAGTTGTTAACTTATGTTATCAAAATCCTCCCTAAAACGGCTTTTTGATCCCGCGAGTGTTAAGAAAAGTTGAAACACCAGGAGCGACTTCCCAGAAGCGTTGCTGTCACATTAAGGGAAGCCTTAGAAATAGTAACCACATCACAGAGACGAGAACATCCCTCCAAAGTGGGACGGTGTTCGTTTTCCGGCTTGGGCAATTGATGAGTGAACGGGTTCAGGACATCACCTGCTTGAGAGAATCCGTCACCTCCTCCATGGGTTGGTCTCCATCAATCTCGCGTAAGATTGAGTGATCGCGGTAAAACTCAATCACCGGCGCCGTCTGTTGGCGGTAGACATCTAGGCGTTTACGAATCGTCTGCTCATTATCATCTTGGCGTCCTCGTGAGAGTAACCGTTTCAGGATTGATTCATCGGGGACATCCAAATAAATGGCATAATCGCACTGCTGATCGAGATCCTGAAGCAGATTCTCCAGAAAAGCCGCTTGGCTAACATTACGCGGAAACCCATCCAAAATCCAACCTGATTGAGTATCCGGTTGCTTGAGGCGATCGCGAATCAGATCCAGAATCAATTCATCTGGCACCAACTCGCCGCCATTCATATAAGACTGCGCCTTTTGTCCGAGGGGGGTAGATGCGGCGATCGCACTCCGGAGAATATCCCCGGTCGATATGTGAGGAATCTGATAAAGTTCAGCGATATGCTGCGCTTGTGTTCCTTTGCCTGCCCCTGGTGGTCCTAAAAAAACTAATCGTGTCATTGGTTATTTGTCATTCGTCCTTTGTCCTTTGTCATTTGTCCTTTGTCCTCTGTCAATTTGATGTCTTTTCTACAACGCGGAGCAAATCCAGCTCTCACCTCTAGAGAAAACCTAACACTGAACAAAGGACAAGTAACCAATGACATAGCCAAAATTTTACTGCTTCACCATACCCTCGTAACGCTGTGAAATCACATACGTTTGAACCTGTTTTGCCGTATCAATTGCCACACCGACCAAAATCAGTAACGAAGTCGCCCCTAACCCTCTAAAGGTTGTCACTCCCGTCGCACTTTCTACAGCCGTTGGCACAACCGCCACCAGTCCCAGGAAAATAGCGCCCAAAAACGTTAACCGATTCAGCACTCGCTCCACATAGTCGCTGGTAGCTTTACCGGGGCGAATTCCCGGAATACTCGCGCCCATTTTCTTCAAATTCTGCGACATATCAACTGGGTTGACGATTAATGACGCATAAAAGTAGCTAAAGAAGAGAATTAACACCAGATAAACCAGTACATACAGCCACGGCGTTGGACCATTGGGACTAATATACACAGCCACCTGATTTACCCCTTGCATGAATGAGCCAAAAACACCTTCACCGGTGCCACCGCGAGCAAAGCCAGCAATAGACGTGGGCAGAATCAACACCGCTGAGGCAAAGATGATCGGCATTACCCCACCTTGATTCAGTCGCAGCGGCAGATAACTCGTTCGTTCCCGATAGAGGCGACGCCCAACTTGTCGTCTTGCCGAAATAATTGGAATTCGGCGGGTTCCCTCCTGAACGAAAACAATCCCGACAATCATCACCAGGAAAACCAGGAGCAAAATGACCACCTTACCTGCCATTTCTCGCCCCCCCGTCTGTGCCAATTCAATCGTTTGACCCAATGTCCGGGGCAGAACTGCCACGATATTGACAAAAATCAACAACGACGCGCCGTTGCCAATCCCGCGTTCGGTAATCAGTTCCGAAATCCACATGACAAACATTGAGCCAGCCGTGATTGCCAGAACGGTTTCCACAAAGAAGAGGGTTCCGGGATTAGTCGCAAATTGGCTAGCAAAAATTGCCAGACCGATGCTTTGCAATATCGCCCAACCCAGGGCAACATACCGGGTAATCTGAGAAATCTTCCGACGTCCAGCTTCCCCTTCATTCTTCTGTAAATTTTCCAACGTGGGGATAGCTGCCGTCAGCAACTGTAAGATAATCGACGCATTAATATAGGGCAAGATTCCCAGGGCAAAAATCCCCAAAGCCGAGAATCCTCCCCCGGAGAAAAAATCTAAAATGCCAGCGATGGGAACATTGCCACTTTGGATAGCGGTGGCTAGTTGTTCCCGATCAATTCCCGGTACCGGTAAAAAGACACCAAACCGGGCTAGGATCAACAAACCGATGGTCAACAGCAACCGACCTCTAAGTCCGGCTGCTTGTGCCATCTGCATAAATGTTTCTTGAGCCGTTGGAGTTTTGTCTCGACTGACGACCATAAAGGACTACCTCTAGAGGACACGGTGGTAAGGGAACTCCGCCGCCACAGACGGCAACTTTAAAACCGAAAAGTTACGCCTCAATCGTTTCACAACTCCCGCCAGCCGCCTCAATTTTTTGGCGAGCGCCCGTCGTGAAAGCAGCAGCTTTAACGTTTAGCGATACATTCAACTCCCCGTCACCCAGAATTTTCAACGGTCCGTCATCCGTGGTGACGATCCCCGCGTCCATCAGTGACGGTAACGTCACCTCTGTATTGGCAGGGAGCGATGCCAACTTACCTACATTTATCGTAGTGTAATGTTTGGGATTAATCACCGTAAAGTGTTTTAACTTAGGGATGCGGCGATACAAGGGCATCTGACCCCCTTCAAATCCAGCTCTTGTCCCCCGACCCGATCGCGACTTTTGACCCCGCATCCCATAGCCACAGCTTGCGCCTTGACCCGCGCTAATCCCGCGACCAACACGACGACGACCTTTCTTTGCCCCATCTTGGGGTGCTACAGTATGGATTCTCATAATTTAGCTCACTAAACTCAAAACTCTCTCATTTAAGGTCAATGGTGGTAGGTGTTAGGTTTTTGAGCCGACACCCGACACCCGACACCCTTGCTCAACCGAGCTTTTCACCTTAAGTTGACGCGGATGGTTCCTAAACCCGCCCCTACACAATCAGACATAGAGCTTCTCAATCTCAACCCCGCGTTCTTGCGCCACTTCCTTGAACGTCCGTAGCGCATCTAGGGCGTTAATGGCGGCTCTAGCATTATTCAAGGGATTATTAGACCCCAGTTGCTTGGCTAAGATATTACGAACTCCTGCCAATTCCAACACCGTCCGTACCGCGCCGCCAGCAATTACCCCTGTACCGGGGGCGGCGGGTCTTACCATCACCTTGGCACCAACAGCCGCCCCATTCGAGGGATGAGGAATGGAATTGGACTTGGTTAAGGGCACATCAATGACTTGCTTTTTGGCATCAACTACCCCTTTGCGAACAGCGCCAATTACATCACTGGCTTTGCCCACACCAACGCCAACTTGACCCCGCTCATTGCCAACCACAACGATCGCTCGGAAACTTAATTTTTTCCCCCCTTTCACCACCTTGCTGACGCGACGGATTTGAATCACCCGTTCTTGCCAGTTGCTATCTTTTTCTTTAGCGCGGTTGCTTTTGCGACGATTTGCCATAATTTAAATTGTGCTTTCCTTAACGTCTAAAAGTTTAACCCAGCATCCCGCGCCGCTTCTGCCAAAGCTTTAACGCGACCATGGTAAATATTTCCGCCTCGGTCAAATACCACCTGAGAGATCCCTTTTTCCAAGGCTCGCTGGGCAATTAACTGACCCACCTTCACCGAGGCGTCACAGGTGGCACCGGATTTTAACTCTGACTTGAGTCCAGGTTCTAACGTCGAAGCCGCCACTAGGGTATGTTGCTGATGATCATCAATCACCTGCACATAAATGTGCTGATTCGACCGAAAGACCGATAATCTCGGACGTTCAGCATTCCCTTGTACGGTTCGGCGCACCCGCCGATGTCTACGGCGAACTGATTCTTTACGAGTAAGTTTCATTGTTTATTTCTTACCTGCTTTACCAGCTTTACGTCTAATCATTTCATCGGCATAGCGAATGCCTTTCCCTTTATAAACTTCTGGGGGACGCACCGCCCGAATTTTCGCCGCTGTGTTGCCGACAATTTCTTTATTGATCCCACTAACAATGACGTTAGTATTCCCTTCAACCGCTAACTGTATGTCTTCAGGAGGAACAATTTCCACCGGTTGACTGTAGCCGACATTCAGAATTAAGTTCCGTCCTTGCACCTGGGCGCGATAACCGACGCCTTGGATGGCTAAACGCTTCTGAAAGCCTTGGGACACCCCTTCCACCATGTTGGCAACCAGGGTACGAGACAAGCCGTGGCGCTGACGGGCAAGTTTGGATTCATCCCGCCGCAAAACTTGGATGGTTTGTCCTTCTTGTTCAACTTTGACTTGTTTGGGCAGAACTCGTTGGAGTTCGCCTTTGGGTCCTTTAACGGTAACCTGTTGACCGTCAATGGTCACGGTTACTTTATCGGGAATTGTGATTGGGCGTTTGCCAATACGCGACATGATTTTATACTCCTTATCCGGGCAAAAGAATGTTCAGGTTCTGAAGGGCTGATTGTCGCCGTGTTACCAGATGTAACACAATACTTCACCACCGATTCCTTGTCGTCGGGCTTCCCGGTCGGTCATGATCCCACTAGAGGTGGAAATAATCGCAATCCCAATACCACCCAGAACGCGGGGTAATTCCTTGCGGTTTTTGTACACGCGCAGACCGGGTTTACTCACCCGTTTCAGCGCTCGGATAATGGGTTGGCGAGTTTTTTCCTTGTATTTCAACGAAATCACCAAGTATTTTTTAACGCCTTCCCCAGCTTCTTCAAAGTCGGCAATAAAGCCTTCTTCTTTCAACACCTGGGCAATTGCCCGGGTCATTTTTGTTGCGGGGACATTTGTGGTTTGATGTCGTACCAAACACGCATTCCGAATGCGGGTTAGCATATCTGCAATTGTGTCGTTTGCCGCCATTAGTTCCTTCCTATGCTTACAGGCTTATTTCTCCCGGAAAGGCATTCCCATCTCTTTGAGTAAAGCGCGACCCTCTTCATCGGTGTTTGCGGTGGTGATAATTGAGATATCCATGCCCCGAATTTGATCGATACTGTCGTAGTCTATTTCCGGGAAAATCAGTTGTTCTCGGATGCCTAGGGTGTAGTTGCCGCGACCGTCGAAACTGCGAGGGCTAATCCCACGAAAGTCACGAATTCGCGGTAGGGCTAAACTAATTAAGCGATCCAAGAACGAGTACATCCGTTCTGAGCGCAGGGTAACCATGACCCCCACGGGCATTCCTTCACGGATTTTAAAGCCCGCGATCGCTTTTTTGGCACGGGTGACCACAGGTTTTTGACCGGTAATGATCGCCAGTTCACTCAAGGAGGATTCCAGGGCTTTCGCATTTTGAGAGGCTTCGCCTAATCCTCGGTTGACGGTGATTTTGGTCACACGCGGGACTTGATGGATGTTGGTATACCCAAACTGTTCTTTAAGTTTGGGAACAATTGTCTCTTGATAGAGTGTTTTCAGTCGGTCAGACATGGTGGTTTATCCTTTTCCCTGGGCTTGGTCAGGGTAATTTGTCTTATGTCTTTTGTCTTATGTCCTTTGTTTTTTTTGATAACTCCAAAGGACTTGACGAAAAGATTAGTCGATGATTTCACCCGTTTTCTTCAGCATTCGTACCTTGCGTCCCTCTTCAGTCAAGGTATAACAGATACGACTTGCCACTTTTTGCTTGTCCGAATACAGCATGACATTGGAACTGTGAATCGGGGATTCAATGGTCACAATTTGACCGGTTTCTCCTTCTTGCTGAGGCTTAACGTGTTTGGTTTTAACATTCACGTTTTTGACCACAACCTTACTTTCTTTCGGTAAGGTTTCCAGAATTTCTCCGACCTTACCTTTATCGTGACCACTAATCACTTGCACCGTGTCGCCTTTTTTGATGTGCATTTTGTAACGCACTGGCGCTTTTTTTGTTGTTTTAGCCATCAGAGTACCTCCGGCGCTAAGGACACAATTTTCGTGTAATTTCTCTCCCGTAGTTCTCGCGCTACTGGACCAAATACACGAGTTCCTCTGGGATTACCTTCCGGGTTAATAATCACAGCCGCATTATCGTCAAAACGAATACTCATGCCGCTTTCCCGGCGCAATCCTTTACGAGTGCGGACAATAACAGCCCGAACCACATCGGACTTTTTAATTGCCATGTTCGGAATCGCATCCTTTACCACAGCAATAATCACGTCACCCACACTACCGTAACGTCGATTTCCAGAACCGACGACGCGAATGCACATTACTTTACGCGCACCGCTATTGTCAGCCACATTTAAATAGGTTTGTTGTTGAATCATCTGATTTG
This sequence comes from Coleofasciculus sp. C1-SOL-03, assembly GCF_040220555.1. NCBI lineage: Bacteria > Bacillati > Cyanobacteriota > Cyanophyceae > Coleofasciculales > Coleofasciculaceae > Coleofasciculus > Coleofasciculus sp. C1-SOL-03. The sequence goes on along the minus strand of NZ_JAVJUO010000171.1, from coordinate 164,673 downwards.
TACTCTTGATTCCGAGTTATGAATTGTGAGGCAAGTCGGAGTGGGTTTGACGATTCTCGTTTCTGACCGATTCGTGAACATTCAAAACCCAAAACCATACCCTTGCGGGGGTTAAATTGAGGCACTACTGAGAATGTCCATAACCTGCCAGCGTTTCGTGCGACTGAGCGGTCGGGTTTCTTGAATGCGGACGCGATCGCCTTCTTGACAGCGATTGTCTTCATCGTGTGCCTTATATCGCTTGGTCTTGACAACGATTTTGCCGTATTTCGGGTGGGGCGATCGGTTTTCGATAGCAACAACTACGGTTTTATCCATTTTGTTGCTGACAACTACACCAACTCGTTCTTTAACTGCCATCGCGGTTTACTCCTCTTCGTTTGCCTCAGATGGTGAGGATTCAGGGGTGGCTTCAGTTGCCTGTTCACCCACTGACCCTTGCTCATCGGCTTTAACTGCCTCTTCCGCCTCGGCTTGAGGGGGTTGAGTCGTCGCCGTTGTCGCTGTCGGGGCTGAATCGCTCACGGATGGGGGGGTTTGTTCAGATGCGGCTGCCAATTGCCGTTCTCGTGCGATCGTCATCATCTGAGCAATGCGATGTTTGAGATGCTTAAACTGATGCGGTTTTTCTAAGCGGCGAGTGGCTTGTTGCAACCGCAGTTCAAATAGCTCACGCTTGGCAGCTAAAATTTCATCGGCTAGTTCTTGATCGCTTAATGTTCTCGCGTCATCTATTTTGGACAAAGGCATAACGTATACTTATTCCCCTTCACGGGTAATGAACTTCGTTTTAATGGGAAATTTGTTAGCCGCTAGACGCATGGCTTCACGGGCAATGGGTTCGGATACACCGGCGATTTCATAGAGAATTCGACCAGGTTTCACGACCGCCACCCAATATTCAGGAGACCCTTTCCCCGAACCCATACGAGTTTCCGCTGGACGCATGGTCACCGGTTTATCGGGGAATACACGAATCCAAATTTTTCCGCCCCGGCGAATATAGCGAGTCATCGCTCGACGACCGGCTTCAATTTGACGGGCAGTAATCCAGGATGGTTCAGTGGCTTGTAAGCCAAAGTCCCCAAAATTGAGGGAGTTGCCGCGAGTGGCTTGACCTCTCATCCGCCCGCGATGCTGTTTGCGGAATTTTGTTCGTTTAGGACTTAACATAGTGATTTTTGTCCGTTATCAGTTAATCGTGCTGGTTTCTCCTTTGCCTGTTTTCAGCTGATCCAGGACAAAAGACTATTCATTAGACCGATCTTCAAATTGCTGGCGACGCCGTTGTTGACGACGACGGGGTTGAGCGGTTGGCGGGGGAGCGACTTCTTCGGTAGAGGGAATAATTTCGCCTTTGAAGATCCAAACTTTCACGCCAAGAATCCCATAGATGGTGCTAGCGGTACGGTAGGAATAATCAATATCCGCCCGCAGGGTATGCAGGGGAACTCGACCTTCCCGAGTCCACTCCGTTCGGGCAATTTCCGCCCCATTCAGGCGACCACTCACTTGGACTTTGATGCCTTGGACATCTGCCCGTTGCGCCCGTTGAATCGCTTGACGCACCACGCGACGGAAGGACACCCGACGTTCGAGCTGTTGGGCAATGTACTCGGCAATTAGCTCCGCATCGGCATCCACCCGGGCGACTTCAATGACATTGATGCGAATTTGACGATTGCTCCCTAAAAGGTCTTGGAGACCTGTACGCAAGGATTCAATGCCACTACCGCCCCGACCAACCACGACACCAGGTCGAGCTGTATGAACTTCTAAGTCAATTTGATCGGCTTTGCGTTCAATCCGGGTCATCGAAATCCCGGCGTTACTCAGGTTTTTTTCGACATATTGTCGGATGATGTAGTCCTCTTGCAGGACTTCTGGGTAACGCTTGGTATCAGCAAACCAACGGGAGCGATGTTCTTGAGTGACACCTAAGCGAAAACCAATTGGATGAATTTTTTGTCCCACGAATCCTTCCTTTACTTTGTGTTTATCCGTTGTCAATCAGGATTGAGCGATGACAATTAACTACTCCTCAACTTGAGGGGAAACCGCCACCGTGATGTGACAGGTTGGCTTGCGAATCTGATAGGCTCGACCTTGGGCTCTGGGGCGATAGCGCCTAAAGCTAGGTCCCATATCAGCCGAAGCATGGCTAATCACCAAGGTGGTGGGATCTAGACCCGCATTATGTTCGGCATTCGCCACGGCAGATCGTAGGACTTTCAGCACGGGTTCGCACGCCCGGTAGGGCATAAATTCCAGAATGATCAGGGCTTCGCGGTAGGAACGCCCTCGAATCTGATCTAGAACCCGCCTGACTTTTAAGGGGGACATCCGAACGTAACGTGCGATCGCTTTGGTTTCTACTGTCGTATCTATCGTCGCCATAGTTTTTCTAATCTCTAATCGGCAAGAGCGAGATCAAAGCTGCCAACTCCAAGGGACAGCCTTGTGCTAATTAACGCGCCCGGCGATCGCCCTTAGCATGACCGCGAAAGGTACGAGTTGGGGCAAATTCGCCCAGTTTATGTCCCACCATCTGCTCATTGATAAAAATCGGCACATGGGTTCTACCGTTATGCACGGCGATGGTATGACCCACCATTTGCGGCAGAATGGTTGAGGCGCGTGACCAGGTTTTAATCACCTGCTTTTCGCCTTTTGTATTCAAGGCTTCAATCTTACTCAGAAGACTGTCGGCAATAAATGGACCTTTTTTTAACGAACGACCCATAATTTCAACGTAGTAAATGGTCAGTAATTGGATACAAGCCTTAAGCTTGACGTCCACCCCGTCCTCGCTTCGAGGATTTGCGCCGACGGCGGACAACCAGAGAGGAGCTTTGTTTTTTCGGTTTGCGAGTTTTCGCGCCCAATGTGGGTTTACCCCAGGGTGTAACTGGACCGGATTTCCCAATCGGCGCTCTCCCTTCACCACCGCCGTGGGGATGATCCACCGGGTTCATGACGCTTCCTCTGACTTTGGGGCGCCGTCCCAAACGACGGCTACGACCTGCTTTTCCTAAACTTAAGTTACGAGCCTCACTATTCCCGACCTGTCCAATCGTGGCATAGCAGTTCCGCTGCACCATACGGACTTCTGTGGAGGGTAGCTTCAGGGTGACATAGTTCCCTTCTTTGGCGACAACTTGGGCGCTCACCCCAGCCGCACGGACGATTTGACCGCCTTTTCCAGGGACTAATTCCACGTTATGTACGCTGGTGCCTAGGGGGATATTGCTCAACGGTAAAGCGTTACCCACTTCAATCGGAGCATCGGGACCCGAAATCACAGATGCCCCGACTTCTAAACCTGCTGGGTGCAGAATATAGCGTTTTTCGCCATCCTGATAGTAAAGTAGGGCAATCCGGGCATTCCGGTTGGGGTCATATTCAATGGCGGCTACTTTCGCCGGAATATTATGCTTTTTGCGGTGAAAGTCGATGATCCGGTAGAGGCGCTTATGTCCTCCACCCCGACGCCGACTGGTGATCACCCCCCGATTATTGCGACCTTTGGGACGGTGATTAGAGGTGGTTAGTGATTTTTCTGGCTCACTGCGGGTAATTTCCGCAAAGTCTGAGAGTGTAACCTGACGGGTACTTGGGGTATACGGTCTATAACTACGAGTTCCCATAAAACTATCCTTTATTTGTCATTTGTCTTATGTCATTTGTCCCTGAAAACTCGGTCGGGGCGGGTTTAGTTGCATCTGGATTGGGTAATAAAAGATAGTAGTCAAACCCGCCCCTACACATGCAACACTCACCATTGTTTTATACGTCTGGGAACAACGTAATGGAGTCTTCAGGAGCCAAGGTAACAATTGCCCGTTTATACTGGGGCTTGTACCCGATAAATCTGCCGACGCGACGCTTTCGGCGCGGTGGCATTAAGGTGTTAACACCCGTAACTTTGACATCAAAAAGGCTTTCTATTGCCGCTTTGATTTGCGGTTTAGTGGCTTGGGGAACCACATCAAAGACATATTTATTATCTTCTAAAAGCAACGTGGCTTTTTCAGTCACAATTGGGCGCAGCACCATATCTGCCAAGTCGCGGGGGTTAGTTGATTTAGTCACTGTAAACCTCCTGAATTTTGGCAAGGGCTGTATTGGTGGTGACAATTTTGTCAGCGTTCAATACATCGTAGACATTTAAGCTATCCGCATAAATTAGCTTGATGCTTGGCACATTACGGGCTGACAAATAAACCTGTTGTGCGGGTTGAGGTAAAATCAACAGGACTTTTTGATTGGGATCAATTCCCCAACGGGCGATCGCCTCCATCAAGTCTTTGGTTTTCGGACGAGGCAGTTGATCGGCAAACTCTTCGACGACAATTAGATCCTCCGCTCGACTCTGCAATGCGGTTCGCAGTGCCAAGCGCCGCTCTTTGCGGTTCATCTTCAGGTTATAGTCTCTGGGCTTGGGACCAAAGATAATGCCCCCGCCGCGCCACAAGGGTGAGCGGTTTGTACCTGCCCGGGCGCGACCTGTTCCTTTTTGCCGCCACGGTTTGCGTCCGCCGCCTCTAACTTCGGCGCGGGTTTTCGTGGATGCGGTTCCTTGACGAGCATTGGTCATTTGTCGAACTAATGCTCGATGAACAATGTGAGACGCACTATCTTCTTTGGCGACTTTCAGCTCCAGGGTGGCTTGTCCCACTTCTTCCCCTTGCCAGTTTCGCACTATACAATCGACCATAGTTTTTAGTCCTTAGTCTTTAGTCTGGTTGTTCAAGATTCATCGGTGGGCATCAACAATCAGCCATGAACCCTAAATAACTATTTTCCGACTTTATTGGTGGGTGCAATGTTTAAAAGCGCTCCTGGCTTACCGGGAACAGCCCCTTTAATAATCAGCAGGTTTCGCTCTGAGTCTACGCGCACCACCTGTAGTTTGCGAATGGTTTGACGTTTACCGCCATAACGACCCGCCATCTTCTTTCCGGGGAAAGTACGACCGGGCGTTGTTCCGGCACCAGTGGAACCGGGTAAGCGGTGGTTCTTGGAACCATGTGCCATCGGTCCGCGCTTAAAGTTATGGCGTTTTTGATAGCCAGCAAAGCCACGACCAATGGTATTTCCAGAGACATCCACCAGTTGACCTGCACTAAAGATCTCGACATTCACCACTTGACCGAGTTGGAAGTCGTCGGTGCTATCGAGGCGATATTCGCGCAGATGACGTAAAGGGGGAGCCTCAGATTTGGCTAAATGCCCCTTTTCTGGCTTATTGACTGCCTTTTCTTTAACTTCGTGATAGCCCAGTTGCACAGCACTGTAGCCATCCGTTTGCTTGGTTTTGATTTGAGTCACCCGACAAGGACCCGCTTGAACGACTGTGACAGGAAGGGCGCGTCCTTCCTCGTCAAAGACTTGGGTCATGCCGAGTTTGGTGCCGAGGATACCGACAGACACGGGCTTCTCCTTTCTAGACGGTACAGCGAGGCAGGTTTGGCGTTGATTCACGAGTGAATCCGCTAGTGCCTCAGCAGGTTATCTTCCTGACTAATCGACAGGGATTGCCTCGATTGAGGGTAATTCTTGCCTGGTTAGTTGGGGAAAGTTGGGTTAGTAGTAGACTAACCGCGTCGCCTTGGAACGCTGGGACTTAAAGAGTTATCTCCTCAGTATCCCTACGAGGCGCAGTGCAAGTGCCAAAGGTCAGAAGCTGCTACTACAAGCGCCTTATGGCTGTTTTATCTGAGTTCACTCGAGTTCTACAGGAGAACGAGCTGATCTCAACTTGGTGGTTTGACTGGATAAATCCAAGACCACAGCTTCTGTTGACCTGAGTTGCGATCGAGTAAGTCGCGATCGCGCAACCTGGCAATTTGGTCACAATTGCTCAGTATAGAATAATTCTCTAGCTTTGTCTAGGAAATTGGCGACAATTTTATCCATCCGAGCCAGCCAGCCTCCAAAGCCGCATCAATGAGGAGGAGGGGCATAGCTGGTATTGCCACTCCTGACCTCGGTTAGGACGCATAAGAATATGGAACGTCCCAACCACAGTTCGTTTGTCCCAAGAATCGTTATCTTATGGTCGTTTAAGCGAAATGGCTTACCCAACAAACAGTTTATCTGTCATCAGCCAAATATAGGAAAGCAAATTAAGAATTATTGCTGAGGTATTTGTTTACCCGACTGAGGCAGTCTGGAAGTGAAGACAGAAGGAGTAGCCCAACCGTGATAAAGACTCTTCGCTGCATATCTTCTATGGCTCACCTGTTCAATCATCCAGACACGGGGGGATTGCTTCTGTAACGCAAATTGTGTTTTCACAAGGCTTGTGAAGGACAGGATATTTTTGGGTAAAATTGGAAGAAGGGAGCAACTGACTCAATTTAAAAAATGGATGCTAAAAATGTTTTGAAGTCTTATCCAGAGAAAGCAAGGATTTTTCCTGAAGTATACCCTAGTCACACCAACCTGGAACAGGTAACGTCAAAAAGAAGTCAACTTTACACTGACGAGTGGACGCCACTCCCAAATTGGGGAACTTTTTTCATTGAGCTAGGTCGTCGTGTTGCAGAATGGGAAACTGGCTCAAATCGGTTAGTCGTAGCACTTGCTATTCCTACTAGGGCTTACGCCGCCGCTTTAACTGCCTTTGGTGTGGTCGTTACAAGAGCTACTCTTTCCAATTCTCAGATTGAGGATACAAACAAGTATTTTGAACGACTATGTAATTTATCCCAAGGTACACCTGTCACTTTCTTCAACAAAGGCAGAAAGTTTAAAGGTTTTTATGAAGGTCTTGATAAAAGTAGAGGTCAACGGCGACTTAGAATTCGAGTTGAAAGCCGCAAGACAGGGGGATTAACCTATCTAGTGCCGTTAGAAGAAGCTCACAAGATTGAAATTAGAACTTCTCCTATACGAAATCTCCCTAAAAAACAAAATGGCAGGAAAATTTTTGCTCACAGTAAATTCCTTGAGGATATACTTGGTGTGGAGAAAGCTAAGACCTGCTTTAATGAATCTCAGCTTGATTGCATAATTCTCGGCAAAAGAAATCTTTTAAATAAAGAAATAAAGCAAACAAACTTTGCTTTAAATCCATCATTTAAAAAAATAGGAGTATTGCAAGATGTGTTACGAGTGCGACATTTTTTCTCAACTGACAACCCAGCTTATCGTTCAGAGGTGTTTTCAGTTACGGCTAGAAAACGTCCTAGTCTATCAGATAGCAAAATTCCCTTTGTAACTATATTTGATGGTGCATCTAGTTTTATTAAATGTCGGGATGATTGGCGTAGTTCTCACTGGATTATCTTATTAGATAGAACAGAGATACATTTTCAAGAAGCAGTTGATATCGTAAATCAGGATTATATAAATCGTGTCGATGAAGAGGAAATACCAAATTTGCCATCGCGCCCCCCTGGAGTTGAACTTGTTAATTATCAGGAAGCAGATTAATGATTGATATGTCTCTGTCAGACGTTAGAAAAATTTACGATTGTAGCAACCGTGTCAAAATTACATATCATCCAGTAGAACAGAGCAACTTTGAGGATTTTTGTGTGGCACTCAAAAATTTTAAGCGTTTGCTGAATGAAGCTGCTGAAGATGATTACTGGAGAAATTTTTTGTATCCTCTAAGACGGTATCAATTTGAATTATCCGCAGCTCCGTTACCATTTAATACTACCTCAGCATCTGACTATATAAACTTAGCGAATCTTCAGAAACAACTGTCACGTCTGGAAGTTAGTTATCCAGATTTGTTTTTACCTGCTACTGGGCTTTTAAGTCAACTATATATTTTATCAAATTCTTCTTCAAATCCTCTTTTATCCATTTATTCATCAATATATAAATCTAACAAACAAAGAAAGATAGTTTTACTACTAAAAGAATCACGCCTGATACCTCCAGTAGAAAAATTAATATCTCAAATTAATTTACTAAACACAGTAAAAGTTATCGTCGCTTCACAACTTCGTAGTTTGGTCTGCTATGACAAAGTAATTCTTATTGGTTCCCCATATTGGTTTCCCAAATACGTTTTAACAGCACCGCGTACTTCGGAGATTGATATAGTGTACTATCGTTGGATTAGAAGTAAATGGAAAGACGAACCCGTATTTATTGGTTCAGTTAACTCCTCTCAGTCACCGATTAATACTGAAATAAAAAATACTGTGAAAGAAGTTCAACCCAAGATAGATAGTGAGATAATTGCCGCTAAACTAGAACCCAAAGATGTTTTAATGCCTACTATTGACTGGAGCGATATAAGCCAGAAAATTAGTCAGTTACATTCCGTTAATAGTGATAGGGAAGAAATAGAAGCAAAGCTGTTCCTCTTAGAAGGAAGTACATCGGCTGTTTTTTTAGATAGAGAGGCTAAAACATTTGTTATAGATCTACAAGAAGAAGTTAGTTCAAGGGTACAGAGAATTTCTGTCGCTGATATCGAAGCGGATATGTTCATCCTATTACGGACAAGTGGTGGTGGTGATTACATTGTGCCTGTAGCCAATCGGATTTTAAAGAACTCAGGAAAAGATGTGGAAAAGATTAGAAACTTGCAACAAGAGTGGAAAGGTCGTCTGAAACTAGCTGTAAAGCGTCAAGGTTTACATTCTGTTAGTCAAAATCTGGTTAAACAAGGTTCTAAAATAGCCAAGAATGAACTTAATATCCGAAACTGGACGTCTGAGTTAAGTATTAAACCTAGAAAAGAAAAAGACTTTGAAGCAATTTTAAATTTTGTAGGATTGGGGGATAGATGCAATGAATTTTATGAAGCGGCATATTGGCTGGATACATCTCACAGAAGCGCTGGTAAACATATTCGGAAGTTACTGCTTCAGGAAGTTTGTAATGCTGATCTCACTCAACTAGAACAACTAGGCAGCATGGAATTTGAACTAGAGCAAGCAGATGGAGGTAGTATGACGGCTTTCAGAGTAGTAGATATTGCTCCAGAAATTCATAATATTTCTATCTCCAAAATTGCACAGATTTTTGAAATTTAGGCAAAGGTAATCATGGCTAAACATATACAAAACAGAGAAAATATCATTCAATTTTTACGAGAAGAACTTGTCGGATCTTCACCCCAAGGAGAACCCAAAGACTGTTCTGGGGAAGTAAATTTCCAATCTGAACAAGAATTCTATCGTCCTTGGCGGCAAGCAAATGGTGAAGAGATTCTTCAGCGAGACCCTCCTCTAGTTCGCTATGGCGTAGGTGTTCTTTATCCACTGGGTAAAAAACATGAAGACGAAGAATCTCAGAAAGACAGGGAAACCGATGAAATTAAACCTGATGAAACTGAATCTGTGATTGAAGAAAATGCCTATCAAAGTCTTGAAGAAAGTCAAAAAGAGATAACAAAGAGTACGGAAAGTGAATCAGATAATTTTGACTTGTCAACAGCTAATACCTATCTACCTAGTAGCATGGGTATAAGTTTTTTAGGAGAATTTCATCAAGATTCACAGCTATTGGTTAAAGCCTGGGGTGGGTGCTATCGAGCCAAAATTGTTAAAGTGTCCGGAAAGGAAAGAACTTGGTGGTTGAGGAAACCCATAGAATTTACAGTTGAGTTCGATGGCAATCAACTCTGCCAGCAACAAGAAAAGAGACTTAATCAAACTGCGAAAATACAGGGACTAGATTTGAGCGTAGAAGTATTTTCTCGACCCGATCCAGAAAAACGAGAGGGAGTTCGTCTAATCACAGTTTGTCTAGTTAATCGCAGTAGTAGTGGTGTTCTTGGTCGTCATGAAATAAATTTATTCCAGTCAGGCTTTGAAGCCACTCTAGTTTCCCAAAAGGGAGAGGCGCACATTTTACCCTATCCAGGTCAACGTCTCTCTGGGATTGAAGATGATGAGGAAGAGCAATCTCTGGCGCTGCTTTACCGTCACATGAAAACGTATGGGGTGGGACATGGTTGTGCAGCAAATTGGGATAAAGAAGCGACTAATGACCGAGTTAAAACTGTCATAGCTGAGTGCTTGCCTACTTTTGAAACTCCTAGTATTACGCCTGACATAAAACGTGAGGATGGTAGTAGCTTAGAAGTCCCTATGGCTACCTTAGCCGGGTTAGTGGAGGGCGACGATGGCTTTGCTGCTTTGCAGGAAGTTGTTGAACGCTACGAGAATTGGATCGAGGTGAAACGAAATGAAAAAATTACCACGCTTGAGGGACAATACCATAATGCAGCACACAGTCACTTGGATGAATGTGAAAGAGCGGCTCAGAGAATGAGAGATGGGCTAAATTACTTACAGCATGATACTAGAGTCAAGAGAGCGTTTCAATTAGCCAACCATGCCATCTTACTGCAACAGATTAGCAGTCGCGGTAGTCTTCGGAGAGCAAACTACGATAAAAAAGCCAGAAAGTTGAATTTTTCTGCACCCTATCAAGCGCCTAATTCCCTGCAAGCTGGAGAAAATAGGGGTAAATGGCGTGCATTTCAAATCGCTTTTCTACTCATGTCTCTTCAGTCTACTGCTCAGGGGAATAGTCCAGAGCGTGAGACAGTTGAACTGATTTGGTTTCCTACAGGTGGTGGCAAAACTGAAGCCTATTTGGGTTTGTCAGCGTTTGCTCTATTCATGCGACGGTTGAACAACAAAGATGATGCTGGAGTTCATGTGCTGATGCGCTACACGCTCAGGTTATTGACAGCACAACAGTTTCAGCGAGCGTCAGCATTATTATGTGCAATGGAGTACCTCCGTCGCCAACATCCTGAACTGGGGAAAGACTCTTTTTCTATTGGGATTTGGCTGGGGAGTGCGACAACCCCTAATACTCGGAAAGAAGCAGTCTATAGCTTGAATCAACTACAAAGGAGTTCATCAGCAGAAAATCCTTTTATTATTGGCAAATGCCCTTGGTGCAACGCTCAGATGGGGCGTTATAATGGACAACTACCAAGGGGAGTCCCAAAGGTTTTAGGATATCAGCCAAGTGCTGGTACTGTAGTTTTCAAATGTCCCGATCAGGCTTGTGAGTTTAAAAATGGACTTCCTATTTATGTCATTGATGAGGACATTTATTACTATCGTCCTTCGTTAGTTATTGGTACAGTAGATAAGTTTGCCCAGTTAGCTTGGAAGCCGAAAGCACGGGCTTTATTTGGCATTGACTCTGATGGGCAACGGCAAAGTTCTCCACCAGGACTGATTATTCAAGATGAGTTACACCTGATTTCGGGTCCTTTGGGATCAGTTGTGGGGCTATATGAAACGGTGATTGAAGAAGTTTGTACCGACAGGCGGGGAGAGCAAGCCATTAAGCCAAAAATAGTTTGTTCTACAGCAACCATACGCCGCTACGCTGACCAAGTGAAAGCGCTCTATGGACGAGAGGATGTAGTATTGTTTCCACCACCAGGATTAGATGCGTCGGATTCATTTTTCTCTCGCTATGCCAGAAATGAGGATGGCACATTACGATCCGGTCGAATTTATGTAGGTGTTCATGGACCGGGTTTGAAATCTTTGCTCACGGCTCAAGTACGGACATCAGCAGCTCTTTTGCAAGCGCCAGTTCCTTTGACTGCTGAGGAACAAGACCCTTGGTGGACTTTACTGATGTTCTTTAATAATCTCAGGGAATTGGGCTTTACGCTTTCCCTGTTGCAGTCAGATATTCCTGGTTACTTTAAGGTAATCCAAAATCGGCTCGGTTGGGACAGACAACAAACACGCCGCATCTGGCAACCTTTAGAACTGACTGGGCGTATCCGCAGCGATCAAGTTCCTGAAGCGATCGCCAAACTAGAGATTAAATGTGATAACACAAATAATCAGCATCCGATAGATGTCTGTTTAGCGTCTAACATTATCGAAGTCGGGGTTGATATCGACCGCCTATCGCTTATGGCTGTAGTGGGTCAGCCCAAAACTACGTCTCAATATATTCAGGTGACAGGTCGTGTGGGGCGCAGATGGGGGGAACGTCCTGGTTTAGTCGTAACGTTGTATAGTCCTACCCGCCCCCGCGATCGCTCCCATTTTGAGAAATTTCGTAGCTATCATGAACGGCTTTATGCCCAAGTTGAACCCACCAGCGTTACTCCCTTTTCTCCCCCAGTCTTAGACCGTGCCTTACACGCAATTATGGCAGCTTATGTCAGACAAGCTGGAGATGAAGAGATAGCCAAAAGCCCTGATCCTTATCCAGACAATCTGATTGAGCAGTTACGGGAAATTCTCATACCTCGAATAAGAGACATCGATCCAGATGAGGTAGAAAATTTCCAACGAGTTTTTGACAAACGAACCTCAGAATGGCAGCGCTGGCAAAGAACACATTGGCAAGGAACTCGCCAAACAGCCGATGACATCTCTTTGCTAAGAGTTGCAGGTGATTACGCTAGTCCAGAATGGCAGCGTTTATCTTGGGCTACACCGACATCTATGAGAAACGTAGACGCAGAATGCCAAGCGGAAATTACTCAACTTTACTTACTTGAAGGAGGGGAAGAAAATGCCTAAAGGACCTATTAGACGCGCCCAATTAATTGCACCTTATGGGGTGGGTGCAATGATAGTCGTGAGGGATGGAACATCATTGATTACGGCTGGTTTAGATCACTGGTATGAGCGTGAAAACGGTCGTGATGATGTTGATCTCTCAGAATTTAGAGTTGAGGAATGGCGGTTGGCACAGCAGTTAGGAGTGGATCACTTCCGACTTCCCCCAGACTTTAGAATAATTAAAGGGGAATCAGTTCCTAATGCCTATCTAACCGTTCCGTTTTTACGTTTCCCTCAATGGCATTACTGTCAATCTTGTGGACACCTTAAGGAGTTGAAACTGTCCCAACGGAGTAAAGAGAAATGCCCCAAATGCGAAGAGAAGAAAAGAAATAGGTACTTGGTGCAGGTTCCGATTGTTGCGATGTGCGATCACTGTCATATTCAAGACTTCCCCTGGCGCGAGTGGGTCCATCGCTCTGATAATCCCACTTGCAAAAAACCAATGCGTCTAGTAGGTACAGGAAGTGCAACGTTAGGAGGCTTGAGTGTTCAGTGCGAGTGCGGGGAGAAACGCTCATTATCTAGGATTACTGAAACTGAGCAAGCTAATAATGGAAATGACACTACATTTCTGAGTAAATATCTTAATAAAAAGCCTGATGATGATTCTGATCGTCAGGAGTTTCTCTGTCAGGGAAAACGTCCTTGGTTTGGGACTGAAGAAAGTGAACCTTGTTCTCGACCCTTGAGAGGTTCTCTCCGCAGTGCGTCTAATGTTTATTACTCTCAGGTGCGGAGCGCCATTTACCTAAAAAGGGGCAATGATAGCGAACTCATTTCTATTCTGGAAGAACCACCTATTTCAACGCTAATCGAACCACTAGCTAAAGCCAACGTTGATCTAATAACACCAGATTTTTTGCGAGGGCAACACCCACAACTGTTGCAACCATTCTCCAATGAGGATATTAAAGTTGCCCTAAACACTATTCTTTCAGAAGAAGATAACAACTCAGACGAAATTTTTGTTGAGGGTGATGACCCAGAAACCCATTTCCGTCGTCCAGAATTTAACGTGCTGCGTACTGAACGTGACGAAAAGCAACTTAAAATCAGAAAGATTGATTTGAATGAATACGATCCAGATATAGCCCAATACTTCTCCCAAATCATGCTAGTTGACAAACTGAGGGAAACTAGAGCTTTAACTGGATTCACCCGGATTTTTCCGGAAAATGAGCAAAATATAAATTCCTTACAAGTGCTTCTGCGACGCCATCCATTACCACCACAGGATTCATGGTTGCCTGCTTATGTAGTTTATGGTGAAGGCATCTTTTTGGAGTTCAACGAGAGGCGACTTCAGCAGTGGTTAATTCAAAATGGCGATGCCGTTCAACAGCGAATTCAACCTCTAGTACAACGTTACCAACAAGTACAAGAAAGACGGCATTTACGCGATCGCCCTCTCACGCCGCGATTCATCCTTTTACACACCTTTGCTCACTTGCTCATGAATCGTCTCACTTTCGAGTGTGGGTATAGTTCGGCTGCTCTGCGGGAAAGATTGTATATATCAGATAATCGTGATGCTCCCATGGCTGGAGTTTTGATTTATACTGCTGCTGGGGATTCCGAGGGAACAATGGGAGGACTGGTGCGGATGGGCAAACCCGATTATTTTAAGCCAATGTTTCATGCAGCACTTGAGGATGCTAAATGGTGTTCTGCCGATCCTGTTTGCATGGAAATCGGTGCTAGGGGGGGACAAGGACCTGATTCATGTAACTTGGCGGCTTGCCACAACTGCTCTTTAGTGCCTGAAACAGCCTGTGAGGAATTCAACCGCTTTTTGGATCGAGGGGTTGTTGTCGGTGATATCAACAACCGTAGCCTTGGTTTTTTTACCTAAGATGATATCCCTACTTGAAGTGAGCATTCACAATCAGGAGTTACGCACCACCACCATAACTATTGAGTCAAGGTGCGTTACGCTGTGCTAACACACCCTACCGATAGAGGCTTGGCGTAAGTCCTAACAATATTAACGATCTGGACCATAGATACACTTATTTGGGAAACTAAGTGAAGAAAGCTCCTACCCAAGTTAATTTAATGCAAACTCGTCAACCTAAAGACTCTATTGATATATTCGTCCGCGCAGAAGATGACTTTTGTCAAGAACAGAACTGCGTTGATACGACTAAAAGTAACAGTGCGAATTCCCAGTTACAGAACAGTCAAGACACATTACCGATTATCTCTATTTTCTCCGGTGCCTTGGGGTTGGATCTTGGTTTAGAACAAGCTGGATTCCAAGTAAGAGTGGCAGTGGAATGTAATAAGTTTGCTGCTGAGACTATCCGAAAGAATTGTCCTCACCTTCCTGTCATTGAACGAAAAATTGTGATTAAAGATGAAAAAGAGTATACAGTTACTCAGGATCTGATCGGAGAATTTAAAAAATCCATAGCCGCAATAGAGAGCGATGAAGCCAGGAAAACAAATGACCCTGACGGCTGGGAGCTGATGAGAAGTTCATTACAATCTCATCTCGATAAATTAAAAGCAGAAATCACTGAATATGAAAGACTTACATCCCACGATCGCCACAGCCCTATCGTGCTGAAGCTCAACGATCTTGACTATTTACCGCAAATTTTAATTAAAGCGCGTATGGCGGCTAAACTCAGTCATCAAGAACTAGCAAACTTAGCTGGACTTACGGAAGAGCAAATCAAACGCTATGAAGGTAATGATTACGAAGATGCCAGTTTCCTAGATGTCAGATTTGTGATTGATGCCCTAGATATTAAAATTCAAAACGGGGAGTTTTTAATTCCTTTAGATACGCTGAGAAGAACCCCAATTACTAAAGAAGAATTGCTAACATCTCAGACAAGAAACCGGGAGCCAATCCGTAGGAATTGAGAGTGTTAGATAGTGCGATCGCTACTTATGTAAATATCATTTTTATTTATTCTGCGGAGAATTGTAATGTGAACTTGACTATTTTAATTAAAAGTTAGATATAATTTAGAATCGAGATATAGCTGCTTCTAATATTTACTGAAGTATCTATACTTAATTTCTGGATGCTTTGCTAAAAAGCGTTCTATTTCTAGCCGAGACCACTCATCTGTTTCAATACTTGTCTGGTCAGCAATTGCTTCTAACTTATCATATAGTGCAGAGTCGATAACACCGCTGGTCATTACACAAAATCCGCCTGCTCCATACTGAGCCACTGTATCAGAAACGTCAGTAAGCTTCTTCTAGGGGGAACAATTCACTTTTGCATCCACCAAATTTACTTAGTAAAGTTTCGGCATTAACTCCCAATGGAAGTATCCAGCAATGTCTAGATACGTAGAAATCATAACCGATATTATTACTGGCAAATGATCTCCAAAATTCATGACGACGTTCAGGATATTTGCTATGTAATTCTTTGATTTCTTCATCACTTAAACATAAATCACATTCCCCTGCCACAATATTAGCCATATATCCATCAGCTATTTCCGGAAAATAAAGCTTCCTTGTTTCTAGAGAGTCTGCAAAATCATCGTATATTTCTTGAAATTGGATATCTTATTCGGAATCTTCTTCAAAGGGTGTTGCTAACCAAAGAAGCTTACTTGTTAATTCAGTTGAATTTTTAGGGACAAATAAAAACTCAATTAAACAGCTTTGCTCGTTAGCAACAATTGATTCACAAAATTCAGCTATATTTTCTCCAATAAACAATGCCCATAGGTAATCAGATGCCCAATCTAGATTTGAGCTTGCACCACCAATTGAGATGGAAAGCACAAAGTTTGTCTTGGCATAATGCAGACTATTATACAGCTCGATAAAATTCATGTTTTGGATTTTTTGTATCGTTAGTTCCATATTTTTTTAGTAATTAATAGCTTTGAATAATTTTCAAATAGTTTTCATCCTCAGAGTAATTTGATATAAAACGAATGAAATATTGTACTATAAGAACTCAATTATCAGAGTACCAAAAGTCACTTGTTTCTCACCAGCATCACCTCGAATAATCGCGATCGCATAATTTCATTCATCATAGCACGCTGAGTCGTTCCTACCCAAACCAATTCCGACTTATCACCAGGAATTACTAACATAGAGGGTTTGTCTAAGTCCTAGGGATGTTACGTCAGAGGTATGGACACCATTCTTGCGCCCTTGGTGATGTACAATTATACAAGCAATCATTAATAGAATAAATTGCAGCAGCCTAGCATAACGGTCAATGAAATGGCAGAGGTATGGGTACAATAGGAGAAAGAACATGAGGTTTATTGATTCGGTATATTTAAACGATGGCATACAGTAGTTTCACCTTAGCTAAAGCTAAAAAAGAGTTTAACTTAACGACTGTTGAAGGAGGACGGTTTCTACCACCCATTGATCCAATAGCTCCTAGTGTTCGGCTACAAGAAGCGTTGACCGATTTACCGTGGGCTATTGCGGTTGGCTCAGAAAAGGCTAAGTCAGAGGGGATTATTTATCCCATTTTGCAAGAGGTGAGACGAATTTGTAGAAATCAGATCAGCCTGTTTTCGGGTCGGGATTTTACGGTAGATATGAGTAAAGGACTGAATGGCTATGTTGATTACTTAATTAGTCGTTCTCAAGAACAATTGGAGATTGAAGCGCCAGTGGTGGTGGTGGGGGAAGCCAAACGGGATAATCTGAATGAAGGCTTGGGACAGTGCATCGCAGAAATGGTTGCTGCTCAAATGTTTAATCAAGCGAATCAGGTGAATATCTCGACAATTTACGGGTCAGTTAGTAACGGAACTCAATGGCGTTTTTTGAAATTAGAAGGGTCAACCGTAACTATAGATTTGATGGATTATGCTCTACCTCCAGTAGACCAAATTTTAGGTTGTTTGACTTGGATGGTTGGAGGATCTACAAATTCGTCTCACCAGCATCACCTCGACTAATCGCGATCGCATCGTTTATATGGTGAGTGATGACCGCATTGATTTTCTCCAAGCTCGATACCACTATAGCGATCGCGGATAATTGAGATAAGAGAACTCTCGCCAGCGATTACATCTTGTTAGAACATACTGTAACAACTCAAACCACAAGATGTCCCAACCCACAAATGCGTCTCACCAGCATCACCTGTGCTAATCGCGATCGCATTTACCCGATTTGCCCCTAAGCCACTATTGTGAACGTCGAATTGATCGACCTTCCAGCCCTGATCCTGACTCACTAAGCCAAATAATCCCCCATCGGTTCCCACCCACAAACGGCGGGTATTCTCATCCCAGGCTAAGGCTGTAATCGGGCGATGCTCAACCTCAGATACTATTTCCCACTTGTCAGATGTGCCTAAATACAATCCCTGAGTCGTCCCCACCCAAACCAACTCCGACTCATCACCCGGAATCGCCAACAGCGATCGCACTTCACTATCGCCTAAAATACCCTTAACTCGGCTCAGTTGCCCAGTCTCTGGTTCATACCTCAATAATCCGGCTGATGTTCCCAGCCAAACGGGGTTTGTCCCGGCTGTTACCGCTTGCAACCATCCTCTCACGGGCAATTCCTGAACCGAAATGACCTGTACCCAGGTAGAGTTTTGATATCGATACAAACCCTCTAAGCCAATCGCCCAGCATTGAGAAACGCCCGCCGTTAACCCCAGCATCGGTTGAGCAATTGTCGGTGTGGCGTCGGGTTCAGCCTGTTGGGTTATCTTCTGTAAACCACTTGACCAACTCGCCACCCAAACCGTCTCTTGATCGGAATGAGTGACAATCGCCCGGATATCCTGGGTTTTCAACCAACCATAGCGCCGCCAACTCTGTGTGAATAAGTCTAATCGAAATAAACCATGAGCTGTCCCTATCCATAAGATAGAGCGTTCGGCTAATCGCTGCACTGATAGCGCCTGCACCAGATTACTCAATGTAGCCGGAGACTGATCGCGCGACGGTAAGCCAATTACATCAGGAGGCGTATCCGTTAAGTGCCACTGTATCCCCTCTTCACCCCGCCGTAGTCCATCGTGAGTACCAATCCACACCTGCTGATTATTAACCGCTGCCAAACTGGTAATTGGGGTATTAAGTCTCTTGTCTCTCAAAGGAGTCCAGCCTGTTTCTGTCGCCAAGCCTACCCATCCCCCACAAGCCGCCCAAACACCTTGCTCTGTAGCCGCCATCGCTGTGACTTCGCCGCCGATGGTAGAATCGATGGGGTGAGGTTTACCTGTGGTTAGGTCAATTCGCACTAATCCTTTGAACATCCCTAACCAGAGATTGTTACCTTGAAGCGCTAAGGTGAGGATATCCGGCTGGACGCGATCGCTCAACTGTTCCCAGCCTGAACCTGAATCACAATAGACGCCTTGAGCATTACACAACCAAATCGTATCATCATTGGCAATTGCCATCGCCCTAGGTGGATGACCAATCGGCGATCGTTCCACCGTCGGTTTCTCGTCTGGATGATTAATCCCATAGATCCCGCTAGCTGTGCCAACCCAAAGCCGTCCGGTATAATCTAGGGTAAAACAGCTCACTGTGATGTCCCCTAGAAGGCGATAGGGATACCAACTCTCGTTGTTCAGATAACTGAGTCCGAAATGTTCACTAGCCGCCCAAACTTGCCCCAATCCATCTACAGCTACCGCCACGACGGAATTACCCGGTAAACCATGTTCACTGGCGTAGCGGGTAAAGCGATTTTCCTGCAACCGCCAACGCAGCACTCCACCTCCCGTCGCCAGCCACAACTCCTCCTGAACCGCGTCTAGGGTTAAATCTCGAATATGCCGCTGACTCGCCCAATTCAACCATTCTAAATGAGGCTTATCGCCTACCTTTTCCTCCTGGGGTCCCGCATCGGCGACGGGGATGGGTAAATCCTCACCGCCGATTGGCACAGGTAAGTCCAGTCGGTAGTCTTGGCTGTTCATCGGTTACTCGTACTCGTGATTCGTCCCCACTCTTCTCGGAGACTATCTAATTCTGCTTGTAATTCATAATTTTGGTCTTGCTGCTGTTCAACACATTGATCCAGAAACCTGCGCCAGTCATCTTCTCCTTTTTCACGCTGTTGCCATAATCCATAACGTTGGTCTTTTTGCAAACGTTCAGTCGCGCGGTTTAAGTTCTCCAACTGTCGCCTCAGTGCTTGTTCCCAAATCCTCAGACGGCGGTGCTGGTTGGCTAAATTCTCCTCAACACTGCGCTTTGTCCAGACGAACCCCCACGGTAACTCTTCCAACACATCCGCTAGACTCGCCATGGGGTCACTGCATAATCCCTGGAGATTTGCCAGTAACTCCCCATCCTCATCGTTCACCATCGGGTCTAAGACGCGGAACAGATGCTCTAACAGCATATCTTTATCAACCGCTTCTGGGTCTACTGAATCAGAATCTATGGTTTCTGCCTCTTTGACATAGAATAATTGATCATTACCTTCATCCGACTCCAAGGAATCATCTGGGTCGTGAGTGAAGCGGTCAATTTGAGTGCGAAGGGTGGCAATTTCCGTTTGCAGGCGCATCGACTGGCGGCGCAACCCACCGACTACCGCTTGAAATTCATCGTACACGGCGACTAGATTGGCTTCCAAGGGTGCAATCGTTTCCCGCGCGATCGCAATTTGCTGGCGTAGTTCTTGCAGTTGCCCGAGTAAGGCATCAACCTGAGTTTGAGTAATTGTAGACGCCGAGTCAGTCATCAGGCAACCCCTCTTCCGGCAGGTGCTTGGGCGATTCGATAATAGGGAGAACTGTAGAGTCCGTAGGCAAGTCCCAAGGGATTATTGTACTCGTCTAAAAAATAGCGACGAGTTTGATACAATGCCTTGCCAATCATCATTTTTTCGGCGATAAAGAAGTTATAGAAAACTTTGGCAAAAGCCGCCGCAAATGAATCGGGAACTGGACAAGCCGTCGCAATTACAGCCGCCGCACCATGCTGAATAAATTTCTCCGGTAGGTTGAATGTCTTCCTCAAGTCATCAACACCCCCGGCTGACTGGCAAGCATTGAGAAAAATTAAGGGCTGACACTGAAAACTACCACTCACATCGCTAAAATTATAGGTTTCCAGTTCTATTTCTTTCGCCTTGTTTTCATCTTCAATTATGGAAATCAGTAAAGCATCCACCTCATCCTCATACTGCATACAGGGGCGACAATGGCAGGCAAAATGCAGGATATTGTGCTGAGTTTGGTAGAGGTGGGTGACTAATGCTTCACCATCATCTAATTTTTGCAGTTCTTTGGTTAATTGCAGTAAATAGAATTTCCCCAGCGTTCTCACGACTTTTTCGATTTCTGGTCGTTCTTGGCGATGAGCTTGCTGGAGTCGGTGATGTAAGCAAAACAGCATATCTAAGGGTAACACTTGCTCTTGGGGAGAAAGTTTACCAGGATCTAGGTTACGTGCAATGGGGTAGCGAAATCCCCAAAACTGTTCCGCATTCCCTTTTTTATACTCTCCTTCGTAGAGAACTTCCCAAGGAAAAGGAATCAGCTTGGAGACAAAGATAGGCGCAAACGGCATTAATTGAGAATACTGAACAGTCGCTTTTTGGGCATCTTTATTAAAAAATTCTTGGTAAGCCCGTCGTCCCCATTTGGCTAATTTAATTAAATAGTGATCCCGTTCTGCTGACGTTAGCTGTAACTGCTTGGTTTTATTAATCGTCCGTTCAATTTCTTTAAACGTCTGCAAAACATTTTTAGTAAAATTCAGCAGCACTGTATCCGGTGCGGTTCGGTCAAAATCGCTAATACTAATCCGATAGGCATTTTCAGTAATCAGAATCTCTAAGGGAAAAAACTCTGTTTGTGCTGGAATCGAACGACTAATTCCTCCCACAGCTAATCACCTCCCTCGGCTGCAATTGTTAGCGAGAACATCAGGCTGTGAATGGGTAAGATTCCATCCATTAAGAAAACCTGCACCAAAGCCGAGTTTCCTACCATTTCTGGAGGAGCAACTAACGTAAACCAGCCTAAATAATTTCCTGTGGGAGCCAAATTCATCGTAATGGGAGAATCGGGAGTCACCTGTAATCCGAAGGTTTTAACATGAGCTTGTAAATTGTCAAAAGTAAGGGTTTCAGCCACTTCTATGACTCGCTCCTCGTGCCATACTGGAGGGGTGCGGCGCAGGCTGAGACGGAAGCGCACCGGGACATTTGGCGGTAACGGTTCATCGATGTCTCGACCAATGGGTTCAACCACAGCATACCCTTTCCCTTCCACGGGACGATAGGGACGCGCCATGGGATCACCAAAAAGAACATAACTGAGCCAATCCAGGGAATCGGGAACCGCCGCACGCGCCAGGTGACGGCTGGCTTGAAAGGCTTCTCCTAAGGAATCCCCCATCCAAAGACGATGATAGAAGCTGCTAATAAAAGCCGCTTCCACGGCTGGATTAACCGCCCACAGGGAACCTGTAAAGGCGCTACATCCGGCGCGGATAAAGGCGGACGCCCAGGTTTGTTCTAAAGGGATTAATTCGGGTTGGTCTTGTCTCACAGAACCCAGACTAACCAAAGGTCGATGGCGACGCAAGTTCAGTTTAGCGGGACGAATCTGGCGATCGATATCCTGAGCTTGATTCCCATTATCCAACCTGACCGGGGCATTTTGGCGGTTAGTGGCGTCTGATAAACTGTAGCGGATTAAATGGAGACCCCCCATGGCTGTGGTTGAGTCCAGATGGCTGAGTACACCGTCAGGTAAAGGTAAAGCCGGAGGTGCGCCGGGGGGTTCTAGTAGGTCAGTCCACAGTTCTGGTTGTTCAACGGTATTATAGTGAGCAACATGAATCGCACCCACTGGAAACTCGTGAGGTCTAGTCGGGTTCAACTCCCAAAACCAGCGTCCGATAATAAAGCGATCGCTCAAAAACCGTTCACCATCGTGCAACAGTTCCCAAGGGAGGGCGGAATCTTGGTCAGCTAGGATCAGGAGCGTAAAGGTGCGATTGAGCCGAGTAACCGTGTGCAGGTCATTTTGGAGTTCCCTGGGAAGTAGGTGAGTGAAGAGATATTGACCCAGAGACATGAGACGCGATCGCCCGTCTTCGGGGAGAGCCTCTGATATCGTTTCTAGTGTAGTTCCTAACAACCCCTGCATCTGTTCTAGCCAACGACTGGAAAGGAATTCTGAGTGATAAGTAATTTCGCCAGGAAAGAGTGATGGTATCCGGAAGCTTCTGAGTTGATATTGGAATTGACAGGCTGAATGGGTGTCATTCCAGATGGTTTGGATGCGGAGGATAAAGTCAGGTTGGGGGACAGGACGAGGTTGGGTGGTGATGCGCTTAGGAGTGAAGCGGGTTGTGTCAAATTCGGCGACTTGTACTTGGGTTTCTAGGGTTGTCTCGAAGGTGTCTCCCCGGTAGAGTTCAGCATTGATAGTAGCTGTGCCAGAACGGAGTGCAGTCAGGCAAAATGTTGCAGTTTGAGTTAACTGTCTCGTAATGGTTTCTCCGTTAACATCTGGATCTAAGGGTAAGCTTGCTGTGTTATCACCATCTAACTGGAAACCAGGAGCATTGAGTAATATATTCAATTCGCTGCCGATAGCTTCGCTTTTTGGAAGTTGAAACATATAATCCCTTTCATCAACTTCCCCAACTGACTTGAGAGAGATTGAAACTTCTATGTCCCCGCCAACTGAAGTTGCTTCTGGGAATATAGTTAATGAGATGCCATAAACTAAGTTGCTTTCCTGAACGAGAGTCTGGTAAGCACTGACATAAGCCTGGTATGCCAGTTCATCTACAAAAGCAAAAATAACCTTCTCTAGGTGACTTCCACGCTGTAGGTAATTCGTGACAATCTTCAAGATTTCTGGAGCTAAACTAGCTGGATTCAACCCCGCAGCACCAGTGCCGACAGAAGGAAAAGCTATTGTCTTGACATTATCTATGTTTTCAGCCTGAGTTAAGGCAGCAGTAATACTCTGCAAGACAGTTTTAGCGGTAGGATATACATCATATATTGGAGTGTGGAATAGGTAGCCAGCCGACAGAGGACTAGCAGAAGTTACAAGAACTTCACCTAATGATGGTCTAGGCTGGTTCTGTAATCTTTTGTACAAATCAGACCCCAATCTTTCCAGAAGCTGTTTACCAACACGCCCATTAAAATTTAGATCTGGACTGGTGGGGATAACAATTGCATCTACTTTTAAATCCAGAATATTTTCCCGAACCAACTCGATACGTGCAAGTGCCTGATCACGGCTTATAGGTTGGGATTGGTGTAGATTATTAATCAGGAGTTGTCTCGCTAACCGACGCACCCTTTCATCAGAATCATTTTGAAGTAGTGCTAGTTGTTCCCCAGCGCGATCGCTAATTCCATCACTGATCGCCAAATACAGTTGCTCATAGTCTTTTGCCCGTTGGGATTCGCCTAGGGAATCGTAAGCACGGCTTAAATTATACAGAGAGTCGGAAATGCCAGAACGGTCATCGATTTCCTCAAATATCGCCAAAGATTGCTGATAGTATTCTATGGCTTGTTGAAATTCTTCTAGAGACGAATAAACATTGCCCAAACAATTCAGAGCATTGCCAATACCTACGCGATCGCCGATTTCTTCACTAATTCCCAAAAACTGCTGATAGTAGTCTTTTGCCCGTTGGTATTCTTTGAGAAAATGGGAAAACCCATGACCTAACTTCTCCAGAGAGTGAGCTTCCGCAGAGCGATCACTAATTTCTCGTGCAGCGACTAACGCCTGTTCATAACTCCTAATTGCCAGTTTTGTGTTTTCAGTCAAATCGCCCCACAATCGTCCCATATAGGCATCACCCAAGTTATTATGGGCTTTCACCCACTGTTGAGGAGATGACTCGCGGGTGTAGACTTGTAGCGCCGCTTCATAGGATGCGATCGCACGTTCTCTATTCTCTATATTTGCTCTCTTAATTTTATGACTATAGGCTTCTCCTAGACTATTTTGAGTGATCGCCCATTGTTCAGGAAACGCCTCACGGGTATAGATTTCTAAGGCGGCTTGAAAACAGGCGATCGCCTCGTCTATATTTTCTGCCTTATCTCCCTGGATACGTTCGCTGTAGACTTGTCCTAAAGACTGTTGAATTTCTGCCCACTCTTGAGAAAATGCTTCACGAGTATAAAACTGTAGAGCCGATTTATAACAAGCGATCGCCTCTTCATAACGTCCCGATTCAGCGTATGCCTTCCCCTGCTCAACCTCAAGTTCATGATCTTCTAAATTCGCTGCATCTAGATTAATTAGATAACGTGACATAGGCTCAATTTCAGAGCCTTTAAACCATCGATTATCAGGCTGCCAACTGCCATTATTATTATCTCGTTGGCGAGTTTCAACAGTTAATTGGTTGTCTTCTATCTTGAGTAAGTTATATTGCCAAGGATAAGCCGAACTCCGCTCTTGAGTTAAGACACCAAACTTTCCAGCACCAATGATATTAATGATCTGTCCACCAGTACGGTAATGATAGTGGTAGGAACTACTCTCCGCCCGATGAATGCCACCGTGAAGACAAAGGCGAAAGCCAGCAGCCGCCAAGCGTTCCATAAACCCCTGTTCTTTTATACAATCCTCCGAGCCATTATTGAGTGGATGATGCCAAACAGCAATCTTGAGACAATTTTCATAATCTGAACTACGGCGAATTTGGCTTAATACATTACTGATAACTTCAGGATGGATACTGGCACGAGACCGATAATAATGATCGATTTGCCACGCTGAATTTAGCCCCAAAATTAGCAAATTTTGTTCCGGGAGATGCTGTAAACTATATTGTTGGTCATACTCTAAGGGGTAATTATCACCCGTTATCTCCTGATAGAAGCGGCTGAAGTGAGCAAATTTCTGTTTATATATAGCTTCATTTCTAACTTTAATAACACTCCCACTTTCTTCTAGATAACAGCCTTCTCTCAGTTCTCCCTGATAATCTTCTCGGTTAGTTCGTATGTAAGCTGATTCTGCCAGTTCCCAGTTCAGATCGTGATTACCCGGAACGATGACAATCTGTTGCGGCTCAAGCTGGAATTCCTGGCATAAACGACTGATAAATAATTTGGCAGCAGCATACTCATCAGGAGTAGATTGGCTGGCAATATCACCGGAAAGTATAAGTGCATCCAGACGAGAACAGTTTAGCTCGTAGCGTAAATCTTCAGCTAACTGAGCATACCAGATGCGGGCATTGTCAGTCGTGCCAAAGTGTAAGTCAGAGAGGTGAAGAACCTGACTTAACCGATACATTAGAGGTTGTCGGTTTCCCTGGCAGTTTATCTGATTTTCTATATATTCAGTTTTTAACCATTCTCTTAATATCTTAAATTTACCTTTTTTAGCACTATTAAGAGCCTGACAACTGGGAGCAAAAACAGCATAAACGATTCCTAATCGCCTTTGTAGTGTTACTTCACTTATATACAAGTCTTGGGCAACCTGGATATGTGACCGTGCCAGGTTTCGTTCAGCAAATCTAAAGAGAAATACCTGTCTATTATCCTCATCAAACAGACCATGGATGTCAGCAACTTCTTGTAGAAATGTATCCCACGACATAGATAATTTTTAATCGCTATGATCTGTTGAACTGAAACCCAGGCAGCTTTAGGCTAAATCCGGATTAAATACGCCCGTTTTGGTAGAAACAATGATCCCAGGCAGATGGTAGAGGGATTCAATGGAAAAGTCCCCAAGATATAAAGGGGATTATCAAAGCTGATTCTCTTTTATCAAGAGATGATGCTCACGAAAAAAATGATACTAAAAAACTTGCTTAATTATGTAGAAAACATTGGTGGGCGCACGTCGGTGCGCCCCTACTTATCCTGTTGATAATGCTCACTATTTCTTTGCCAGATCAGGAATAACCAACATAAACAGAATACCGAAAACAATAATCGCCAAAGCTTGTTCTGTAGTCAGTAGATTGGGTCTGACTAAATATAAGACAGCAAAGCCCAGCAACGCAATCGTTAGGTTCCGAGACAACAGTCCCGGCATTACCAGAGTCGCAATGATACAAAACGCGATTATAGCAATAGCTATTTCCATGGTTCCTGTTTCCTTGTTTCGGGTAATTACAGGGCGTTGAGCAAGGCGGGAAGCCTAACCGATCGCCTCCTATCAATCAGCCGTTACCTGTGACCCGATTAGTTTTCCCTGTACGCTATACGGCACTCGGTAACGTAACTCTAAACTATCTCAAAACCGCTCAGACGTCAGCAGTGAGTAACTGCTCATCTGGACAAAGGGCGATCGCACTGCCCCGAAACCCCCTCTATCCCTTATCTCACTAAGGCTTTCCCTGACTCCGAGTCCGGGTAAACTTGTGTTAAAATATTAAAAGAAAGAGGCACATTTGAGCAAGGATTCGGGTTAAACAGGGCAGTTTAACTCTATTTTTGCGCGTTTTTTGCCTAAATCCTGAATTTTTATGGAGTTTTTCGTTCTATGAGTACCTCCCAAGAGCGGATTGTCCCGACAAATCTTCGCAGCGAAATGTCTAGGTCATACCTAGAATATGCCATGAGTGTCATCGTGGGTCGGGCGCTACCCGATGCGAGGGATGGACTCAAGCCAGTACATCGGCGGATTCTCTATGCGATGCATGAACTGGGACTCACGCCCGATCGCCCCTTCCGTAAATGCGCCCGTGTTGTGGGTGAAGTCTTAGGTAAATATCACCCCCACGGCGATACAGCGGTGTACGATGCCTTGGTTCGCATGGCACAGGATTTCTCCATGCGATCGCCCCTAATTAACGGACATGGTAACTTTGGGTCGGTGGATAATGACCCACCTGCGGCAATGCGTTACACAGAATGCCGCTTGCAATCCTTAGCCACAGACTCCCTACTCCGGGATATTGAGTCAGAAACGGTCGATTTCCTAGATAACTTCGACGGATCACAACAAGAACCCATCGTTCTTCCCGCCCGGGTTCCCCAGTTACTCCTGAATGGATCATCAGGTATTGCGGTGGGAATGGCAACCAATATCCCGCCCCATAATCTGGGGGAATTGGTAGATGGCTTAGTCGCCCTGATCCATAACCCAGAAATCACCGAGAAAGAATTGATGCGGTATATTCCCGCCCCTGACTTTCCTACTGGCGGTCAAATCCTGGGCAGATCCGGCATCAAAGACGCCTACACCACCGGGCGCGGCTCAATCACCATGCGGGGTGTGGCGCAAGTTGAAACCATTGAACACCGGGGACGCCCGGATAAAGAGGCGATTATTGTCACCGAATTGCCTTACCAAACCAATAAGGCGGCACTAATTGAAAAAATTGCCGAACTGGTGAATGATAAGCGCATCGAAGGCATTTCCGATATTCGCGATGAAAGCGATCGCCGGGGAATGCGGGTGGTGATTGAACTGAAGCGGGATGCCTATCCCCGTGTAGTTCTGAATAATCTCTACAAACAAACCCCCCTACAAACCAATTTTGGTGCCAACATGTTGGCATTAGTCGGGAATGAACCCCAACTGTTGACAATCAAACAGTTCCTCAACGTCTTCCTAGAGTTCCGCATTGAAACAATTACCCGGCGCACCCAATACGAACTCCGCAAAGCGGAGGAACGGGATCATCTACTGCAAGGGTTACTCATTGCCCTGGATAACCTAGATGCAGTTATCGCCGTCATTCGTGCGGCTAATGATACCGCCACCGCCAAGAGTCAATTAATCGAGCAATTTGGACTGTCTGAACCCCAAGCCGATGCCATTTTGCAAATGCAACTGCGACGGTTGACGGCATTAGAAGCCCAGAAAATTCAAGCCGAACACGAAGAGTTACGAGTTCGGATTGCCGATCTGCAAGATATTCTGGCGAATCGACAGCGGATTCTGGAAATTATTGAAACCGAAGCGATTCAGATTAAAACCACCCACGATACACCCCGTCGCACTGCCATTCAAGAGGTGGAAGGGGAACTGGATGATATTGACCTAATCGCCAATGAAAAAGCGGTGATATTAGTCACCGAACAAGGGTATATTAAACGGATGCCGATTCACTCCTTTGCCGCCCAAGCCCGGGCAACCAGGGGCAAAGCCGCCGCCCGGATGAAGGAAGATGACGGGGTTGAGCATTTCCTCACCTGCTGTGATCATGATAGTTTGCTCTTTTTTAGCGATCGCGGTGTCGTTTATTCCCTACGCGCCTACCAAATTCCCGCCGCCTCTCGCACCGCCAGAGGGGTTCCCATCGTGCAGATGCTACCGATTCCCCACGATGAAAAAATTACCTCGGTTGTCCCTGTTTCCGAGTTCACCGATGATGTGTATTTGGTGATGTTAACTCGTAAAGGGTATATCAAAAAAACGGCGTTGGATGCCTTTAGTAATATCCGGGCAAATGGGTTAATTGCCATTTCTTTGGGTGAAGGCGATCAACTGCGCTGGGTGCGTCTATGCCGAGCCGAAGATAGTATTATCATTGGTTCGAGTCAGGGCATGGCAATTCATTTTAAAGCCGATCACGATCAACTGCGTCCCCTAGGTCGGGCGACACGAGGGGTGAAGGCGATGAAACTGCGCTCTAAGGATGAGTTGATCAGTATGGATATTCTCCCGGCTCAAGTTGTCGAGAGGCTGATTGCTACAGCTAACAGTGAAGAGGTGGAAACAGAAGACGATACCAGCGATGAACTGAATGGGGAAGAAATTCACGAAACCGCCGGTCAAGGACCCTGGGTTTTGGTGGTTACCACAGGCGGTTTAGGTAAGCGAGTGCCAGTGTCTCAATTCCGGCTGCAAAATCGCGCCGGAATGGGATTAGTGGCAATTAAGTTCCGCCATAACAAAGATAAACTCGCTGCATTGCGAGTGGTGAATGAAGGGGATGAACTGATGATGGTAACCATGCGAGGAATTATTATTCGCCAAGCCTTGGATGCCATTTCCCCCCAATCCCGAATGGCGACAGGGATACGAGTCCAGCGCTTAGATGAAGAGGATGCGATCGCAGCGGTGGCGTTGGTTCCTTTATCGGGTTCTGAGGAAGAAGCTGAAGCCCTGGATGAGGCGTTGTAACGTCAATTAGGCAACAGGGAACAGTTTTCATCTGACTTCAATCCTAACGTTTAGATCCCCCTAAATCCCCCTTAAAAAGGGGGACTTTAATCCAACGTTCGGCGCGGATAATCAGGGATTTTGGAATGCCTAAGAATTGGGCAATCATATTTAATGTAATCGAAAAAGTCGGAGGGTTAATGCGGCGAAATAGAATAGTCATTTTCGTTCAAGAGTCAATGATGTATATTTAATATTTTGGACATTTCACCTTTAATATTAATCATTGCAAAAGCCTTGTAGTGCGGGCATCTGGCTCGCTACTACCCCATTGAAATGCATGACAGCTTAGATAAAAACTTAAGCAGGTTTACCGATAAGAAAACTGACTGAGACTAACTCAAATCGGCGGAAACATCAAAGGTGATTTCAAATCGGGCGGCTGGAATAGAGCGGTTGAGAACTCTGATATAATCTTCAGCATCTTGACGGTTGTAGAATCGAGCGATAGTGTAGCGTTGCTCATTCGGAAGCAGGCGGACGATCGCCCAGGGACGGTTCAAGGCTGGAATGTTGGACTGGACTGGGTTTGGCAGGTTTTTACCTCGGAGAATATTCAGCGTGGATTGGATCAGGTTCCACAGAGTTTGATAAGTTGGCGTGGTGTCGTGGGGGAGTAAGTTCCAATCCGTTACAGGTTCAGGTAGCCAGGTTAAGGTGTAGGAATTGCCATTTTTTTGGATTGTCCAAGACAAACGGCGGGGTTGTTTCAAGCATTGGTAATTGTGCTGTCTCAGCAAGGCGCAAAGTTTTTCAGCTTCGATTTGCAGTTTCAGCATTTTAAACAGGGCGGGTTTCCTTTGTCAGTTAGCGGTGAGATAGGGCGGGTTTTGTTGCTCAGTTATTTCTGAATGGCTGATTTTATTTCCTAAACCCGCCCCTACAATTGTGCCTAAACCCGCCCCTACAATTGTGCCTAAACCCGCCCTTATAATTGACCATTCACGGCGTTCGATGGTATACGTATTATGTATCAAATTGCTAATGAATCGTGTTAATTAAGGATAATTGCCCTTATTTCTTTATTCTGCCTCATCCGTTTCCAAAACCTAAAAAAATAAGTCTCAGTAGGGTGGGTTAGGCGGTCATACTATCTCAAAAGCAACCCTCTAATTTGATATCCGCCGTAACCCACCAATCACAAAGCTTGAGGAAATATCAACAGATAACGATTATACTATTTTGCTAATGGATGTGGTTAATAAGTTACACAAATCAAGCTTATATTATGCCATTGGTGCGTTACGCTTGGCTAACACACGATGGCGGCTTGACACAGCTAAAATTGTGGAATAGATTTCACCATTGAATCGGGCGCAAAGCTTTGCGCCCCTACATTTTTTTGATGTAATGGTAAACTATCAATTCAGGTGTGCCACGCCACTACATAAACTCATCCGTTGCTAATAAGTTGGGTTTCGGCACGTCAACCTAACCTACTAATACCATTCGCGATCGGTTCCCATATAGCATTTTACACTGACATTGAGCTGTAGGTTCATTTTAATGTTAGGCAACAGCTAGAAGCGGTTCATAGACAAGCAGCATCAACCTTTCGCCAGGGATGGTTTAAACCCGTTCGGGAGCAATAACCACCTGAATATACTTCTCACAACACTGTTGAGATAACTCCTGGATTTGCTCATCTCGGTTCTTCCCCGGTTTTATGTTATCCAACAAGCCTTGAAAGCCGAGAAAAGCCAGCTCATACATAAGTTGCTGACTCAACTTGCCATAAAAGAAACCGCCATGGGTATTAATTTCCCCTTTAACAAAGTATGCAATGCTCAATCGCAAGTAATCAAACACCACTAATGCCGATTTTTTCAAAGACTGACTAACCACACCTGTTTGTTTATTAGGTTCTGAGTCAGTAAAATCACAATAATCCGTGCAATCAAAATAGGTAAACCGATCCGCAACTCGCACGTCCTGTAAATCGATAGTGGAGACATCAGAACCTTTCACAATCTCCTTCTCAACCTGACCGACGGGAACCAGTTCATCGAGTTGTTGATGTTCCCGATTAGACGCCCGAATTTCTAGACAACAATACGGCGATTCAATTTGACCATTTTTATTGTTCACAATTCCGTAATCATTCTCAGTCAGTTGTTTATTGCGATAGTCATATTGATCAGCAAACCGTTGTACTGTTAAATTCCCCAGTCGGTAACCGCGAAAACGAGTTTTGGCGGGAAAACTGATGTAATTTACCGCCGTTGATGCCAGTCGCAGGGCTAAATCGCCTTCATTACTAAACAAATATGCCTCTTCGCAACGACGTAATGCCGATCGCAAGAAGTTTGACCGCACAGGCATAATCGAGTCAATGGAGATATCGGGAGCTACCAGAATTAATCGACCCAAACTAAAAACGCGACCAATATAGTTAGAGGGTTGTTTGTTAATGGACTCTGTATCGAATACATCGGACAGAATGCGGACAACATTAGTAACCACAAAACAGCCCATACTGTGACCCAAAAAATTCAACTTGATTCGGATATCTTCGCTTTGCGGGCATTCGATCACAGCTTGGTCAATTTGCCGGATTAATTCCACTAAATCCACAACACCATAGTTCATCGCCCGGTTGCGATCGCGTAGATACGTTGATAACCTGAGTGCTAGTAACGCCAGGATTATTCCCACTGACAGGATAAATAGGATTAACAGAATGACGAATAACCCATTAACTACCCCATTGAGTGGCAAAGGTAGGAAAATTCCCAGCCCACCGATGAGCAACCCACCTAAGAGGATGTAAATCGGTAACCGAGGTAGTAAATCCTGTAAATCGGTTTTCTTCAAAACAGCTTTAGTGCTAAAGAATGAAACGATGGCAACTAAAGCCAATGTAATAAATTGAGCAGTCGTGTGACCCAATACAAAAGGTCTGGCAATGCTTAAAAAAACCGTAATAAATCCCAAAATCAGCCCAAAACTTAAAACAATACTTAGAAGTGTTGGCAGTGATTGGAAGGCATAGTTTAACTTGTCACCAATAGTCGTCGGTTCATTACTAGGGGGTTGTGGGTCATCTTGCTTTGGGTTTTCTGCGGGCCAACGATATCCAATAAAAACGGTTTCTTTCGGTTTTTCAGGTTCGCAATTCTCTGTAACATACTTATAAATTTTCCGGTATCGTTTTTGCGCCTCAGAGCGTCGAGTCCCATAGCCATGAACCGAGATCACGATTTGCGGATTTTCACTGTTGACGAGATAGTCAGCAATTTCTCGGAGTCGCTGTTGGGTTAATGGATTTTCCTGCTGATTTACTTTTTGAACCAGATCTTCAGCATTAATCGGTGCCGTACTATTGACGTAGTACCCCCAAACGGCTTTCTCTTTGCTAAATTCTTCGATGGGGACAATTTCAAATTCGGAAATTTTCGACTGGATTGATGTCATCGGTTACCAATTTTACAGACAAATAATGTTTAAGAGCTTCAGTTTACTCGAATTGGTGCTTTTTTTAAGTAATTGTTATTAAAATCAATAATTTTTATAGAATTTTAATCTCTCTAGCTCCCTTCTTGCTCCCCTCTCCCGTGCAACAAAAGTGAAACATCCTTAGTCCTCCCCCCTCTTCGTAGGGGGGAACGAGGGGGGTTGGGAGAGGGGCTGGGGGTGAGGGCGGCTTCCCTTCATTTGGTTTCCTCTGGTGAGGGAGAAGAAGAATCTGGAGACCAAACCCCAATATCAACCGTCATCGATATAATACCTGCGATCGCGGCGGCTATCCCCAGAATTCCCCCCACTATTTTCCCCACCTTCACCCATTCCGCCTTCGTTTGCGGAAATCCAGCAACCCTTATCCCTCGCCTGATTCCCAATAACGCTAACCACTCCTCCATTGTTTGCGGGCGATCGCCATATTCCAATTTCATACCTTGGACAATCGCCTGATTCACCTGCTCAGAAATATCAAACTTTAGCGTCTTCGGTTCAACTAACTCAGCAATATCATCCAAACGATCTAACGCCGTCGCAGGTAATTTCCCGGTTAGCAAAACATACAAGGTTGCGGCTAACGAATAAACATCCGTATACGCCCCCCTTTCTCGGTTCGTTGAACTTAACTCCACTGGGGCGAATTGCTTATCTTTCCAACGAGAGGTTAACGGATTATTAAATTCCCCCGCTAAATCAAAATCAATCAGCACCGCCTGCTGCTTTCCAGCGTGTATCATAATATTCTCCGGCTTCACATCCCGATGCAGTAATCCCTGTTGATGTACCTCAATTAACGCTTCACCCACCTGTTGGATATAACCTAAGGCTTCCTTTTGGGGTATGGGTAGCGCCAAGTCAGAGAGTTTAATCCCAGCGATATACTCCATCAAAATACAAAAAACTTGCCCCTCTTTAAACGTGCGGTAAACTCGGACAATATGAGGATGCTTGCAACGTTCCAGCTTCAGCGCCTCATCACAAAATTTTGACTCGATGCTAGTTCGTTCTGCATCCGGAAGTTGACTGAGAATATCCTGATTGAGGGTTTTGACGACAAAATCCTTTCCGGTATCATCTTTGACCCGATAGGTAATCGCACAACGTCCCCGTCCTAATTCCTGTTGTATCGTGTACTTGCCATTTTGTAACGTCTGTCCCGTTGTCCAAGCCATTACCGTAAATCCAAGACGTTACCTTAATTCTGACACAAGGGCAAGATAGAAGGCAGAAACAAAGGCAGAGGGCAGAGGGCAGATGGCAGAAGGTAGCAAGGTAAAAGGAAATGATGACTGTTGAAGTCGGTGGTAAAAATTCAACTTAACAGTGGTAATCGTCGTTTTGAGTTTGTAAAAATTTGAGTAATTATTAGCAAATTTATGAGACAAGTCTACATTAATGCAGTTGTATTTTAGGGGATATAACGCATAAATAAAAGACAATTAACACTTAGCTTAACTCGGTTTTCTGAAACCAACCAATAATTAAGATTTATTTTGTTTTAAGTTTAACTAGCTGTAGTCAAGATATCCTAGACGTTATTAGCGAGAAAAATTAGTTGACTCATTGACTAATTCAGGGTAAAGACAAAAAACGAATGGATATCGTAGAATACAATCGCATCAAGCTGACCATCCGCCACCGACCTCTGTTGCTGTGGCTTTTGAGTAGTGTTCTCGCCGCCGTTGGGCTAGGGGTAATTGCCTTTCAAGGCGGGTCAGCCCTAACCTGTCAGCGAACTGGACAAATGGGCAGTTGTGAATTGGTTAACTCTCGGTTAGTCGAAGCAGAGGTGAGAACTATTCCTTTAGACAGTTTACGAGATGCCAGCGTTGAGATAGATCCGAGAAATGAGAGTAATGATACTTATCGGGTTGTCCTGTTAACGAGGAGCGCAGCAATTCCCTTCACGTCGGATTATAGTGCCGATAGTAATCAGCAAGAGTCTATTGCGTCCCAAATTAATGCCTTTATTATGAATCCAAGCAAGACATCTCTGAACGTTCGGCAAGACGATCGCTGGTTTGGTTATTTGTTTGGCAGTTTATTAATTGGCGTGGGGTTGTTCGTGGCGACACAGAAGGGGAAAGTCGTTACCTTAAGCTTTGACAAAGTGCGCGATCGCATGACGCTAAAGCAACGGGGTTTACTCAGGGGTACAACAATCGAACTTCCCCTTGCCGAGATTGTTGATGTGACGATAGAAACAATTAGAGATGCCAAAGATCGCCAGATAGAGCGAGTGGCTTTGGTTTTGAACTCAGGTAAGCATTTAGCCATCACCCCCGATGCTGATCCGTTCTGGGACTACAAAAAAGTGGCTCACTGCATTCGCCTCTTTCTCAATCTCCACTCGGAGCAGTCGGGAAAGACGCCACAGATCTGAGCTGGGGGAGCAATGTTCCAGACGTGCCATGGCACGTCTGGGAGATGAGGACGGGTTTTGAACCAACGTTATCATCAATAGCTGGCGCAAAGTCCCTAAACCCGCCCCTACACACTATGCCCTCTTTCCGAAGCGAAGGATCAACACTCAAAACTTTATAACAACGCGCTAACCTATTCCTGGTAGGCTGATAGCTGAGATTAACAGCGTAGATGGCTAATATGGGACTGAATCGGCGGACTTTCCTACAAAAAGCTGGCTTGGGGTTGGCAGCACTGGGAGTCAGTGAAACGGTACTATCACTCCTCGGTGATAAGAGTTTAGCCGTGCCTTTGTTGGAGCGTTATTTTCAGGTGCTGGCACAACCCGGTGGACGTAAGTTGGCACTTCTGGTGGGGATCAATGAGTATCCGCGCACGACAGCTTTGGCGGGGTGCGTAACGGATGTGGAGTTGCAACGAGAACTGTTAATTCATCGGTTTGGGTTCAAGCGTGACGATATTGTAACGCTGACAAATAGCCAAGCCAGTCGCGAGGCGATTGAAACCACGTTTATTGAACATTTGACCAAGCAAGCCGAGGCGGGTGATGTGGTTGTCTTCCACTTCAGCGGTT
The DNA here is from genome assembly GCF_040220555.1 of Coleofasciculus sp. C1-SOL-03. Taxonomy (NCBI): domain Bacteria; kingdom Bacillati; phylum Cyanobacteriota; class Cyanophyceae; order Coleofasciculales; family Coleofasciculaceae; genus Coleofasciculus; species Coleofasciculus sp. C1-SOL-03. Next base: position 128,618 of record NZ_JAVJUO010000171.1, on the reverse strand, counting down.
ACGGTAGCCAGGTGCAGATACCTCAGCCGGAGGAAACCTTAGCCTCGTCGATACCCTTGCAAAACAGTTTTGTACCCGTTGATGGGATCTTACCCACAAAAGGCGAACCGGCAGCGAATGATTTTTTAGTCGAAACCTTGGCATTGCTGTTGCGATCGCTCGCCACGGATCAGGTGACGACGGTTCTGGATACCAGTCATACGCAAGCGGCGAATCTTCTCCAAGGAAGTCTCAAAGTCCGCTCTTCTTCCCGCCAAGCCGCCCCAGCGCCGAATCCAGACGAACTGGCGTTTCAAGAGCAACTGGTGTCGCGGATCAAAGCCTCATCAAAACCCTGGAAATCATGGGATAAGTCCATGCAAATGCCGGGACTGGTGTTAGCGGCGGCGGGTTCGTCTCAACCTGCAACTGAGGTGCAATGGAATGGCTTTAGTGCGGGTTTATTTACCTATGCTCTAACTCAGCATCTTTGGCAAGCCACGGCTGCAACCAGTGTTCAGGTTAGCGTCAGTCGCACCAGTGGGATTGTGAATCAATTTGCGGGTAATGAACAACAGCCTCGGTTAACGGGTCAAAAGAGCCAAAATCCCCTACTTGCCTATTATTTATCCCCCAATCCCCCCTTGGGAGCAGATGGAGTCGTCACGGGGATTGAAGAGAAGGGCAAAATAGCACAGCTATGGTTAGCGGGATTACCTGCACCCGTGCTGGAGTACTATAGTCCCAATTCGGTTCTAGAGTTGCTCGATGGGAAACCTGTAAATTTACCGCCGTCGTCACCAGATAATTCCTCAACCCCGGATAACCCTGCCCAACCTGCCCCTAAATCCGTTCAACTTCAACTGCGATCTAAAGACGGGTTAACCGCCAAGGCACGTATACTAAATGGGAATGGCGGGGAAAATGTGCCACCGCAAGTCGGTCAACTGGTACGCGAACGGATTCGAGTATTGCCCCGAAATCTGGGCTTAACTGTCGCCCTGGATACTCATTTAGAACGTATTGAACGGGTGGATGCAACCAGTGCTTTTGCCAGTATTCCCTCGGTGTCATCCGTCGTCGTGGCTGGGGAACAAGCGGCAGATTATTTATTTGGCAGAGGCAAAAAACAGGCAACAGGAACGTCAGAACCGAAGTTTAAAGGAGGCTATGGACTCTTTTCCGTTGCCCGGAATCCAATTCCGAATAGTCTAGGCGAGGAGACTGAGGCGGTTAAATCGGCGGTGAATCGCTTAAATCGTAAATTTAAAACCTTGTTGGCACTAAAATGGCTGCGGTTGACGGCGAATGAAGGGTCATCCCGTGTCGGGATTCGGGCGTCGCTGGAAATGATTTCCCCAGAAACCAAGACAATCATCCAACGGGAAACCTGGCGCACCTCTGCCGGATTCGCGACTGATAAACCGAAAAAAAATGGGGATAAGGCATTACCCTCAGTTGGATCAGCAACCATGCCCAGGTTGCCAATTGGCAGTCGGGTGCAGTATCGCTTAGAAAATTATAGCGATCGCCCCTTGTATTTCCTGCTATTGGGTTTGGAAAGTAGTGGCGGTGCGATCGCGTTTTATCAGCAACAACCGTCTCCAGAAGGATTGGAGTCAGAACAAAATCCACCGTTGATCCGGAGTGTAATCCAGCCCGGAGAAACTCTGATTCTGCCCCAACCCTCGGCATCCTTTAATTGGACTGTTCCGGGTCCTGGAGGTGTGGCGGAAATTCAACTGATTTGCAGCCCTTCTCCGTTCAAAGGTGCGATCGCGGCATTAGAAGCCGCCATGCGTCCCAAGGGAGAGGGAGAACGAGTGGGTGATTTGTTTAATCCCCTGGAAGTCACCCGGGCGCTGCTGCAAGACTTACATCAGGCGAGTAATATTACTCCAGATAAGTTGGGTATCGGTTCTGATGTGTATGCATTGGATGTGAATGTTTGGGCAACCTTGAGTTTTAATTATCAAGTGGTTTCTTGATTCGTCATTCGTCATTTGTCATTTGTCATATATATTATGTCCGCCTAAATAGTCATTATTCCTTTGACCATTCGCTCTCCGATTCAAGCTGCCATTGCCATTGGGTTACTCGTCATACTGGTAATGGCGCTAAACGCCGCAGGTGCAGCGGGATTGGGTGTGGGGGGTATCATCGGCTTTGGTGTGCTGTTCCTGTTGGCTGGATTGCTGGGTTGGTATTGGCTGGGAGCATCTCTGAACCTGGTGGCTCAATTGTTTGGGGGACAAGGGAATGGTCGGGAAAGTTTGAGTGCGATCGCCCAAGGCTTGTGGCCCCTACTCCTCACAGGAGTTGCGATCGCGGCAAGTCAATGGTCTCAAACCCTGGGCGCTGTGTTTTCTCTGGCGATTACCGTTGGCGTGTTGGGGACTCTGACGATCGCCATCCGTCGGGTGCATCAGTTGAGTTGGTTGTCATCGATTCTCGGTGTGGCAATTACCTTGAGTCTTTCTGTCTTAGCCCTATTCGGACTCATCCTGTGGCCCCTAATGATTATTTTGGGTACCTAAACGCGAGAAATCAGCCATTGTCTGTGCCGAAAAATTGTTAGGATTTGTAACATGGCTAATTCTCGTATCCAAAAATTATTGGGCTATCTGCGCCCTCATACCACTCAGGTCTCATTAGGCATCCTGGCGCTGCTGATTGTCAACGCCGTGGGGGTCTACATTCCTCTGCTGATTCGGGATAGCATTGAGGAACTCCGCATCGCCTTCGCCTTTGATCAGGTGTTGCAGTTAGTCGGACTAATCTTTATCCTGGCATCCTTGATGTGGGCGATTCGCATGGGATCGCGTATCCTCATCTTTGGAGTGGGGCGTCGGGTAGAATTTGACCTCAAGCAAAAGATTTTTCAGCATCTGCTTACCCTAGAACCGTCTTATTTCTCTACGAATACAGCCGGTGATTTGATTAACCGCGCCACGAGTGATGTGGACAATATCCGCCGCCTTGTCGGGTTTGCGGTGTTGAGTTTAGCCAATATTGTCTTTGCCTACGGCTTAACGCTACCCGTGATGATGTCGATTGAGTGGCGGCTGACGTTCTTGGCGCTGGCGGTTTATCCAGTCATGTTGATCACAGTGCGTTTGTTTAGTGATAAGCTGCGTACCCAACAACAGGCGGTTCAGGAAGAACTCTCTAATCTTAGCGAATTGGTTCAGGAAGATATGAGTGGGATCTCCCTGATTAAAATTTACGCCCAGGAAGAAAATGAACGCCGTGCCTTCCGGGGTTTGAACCAACGACTGTTATCAGCAAATCTAGGATTAGCCAGCACTCGGAATGTCCTGTTTCCGGTGATTGAAGCCCTATCCTATATCAGCTTACTCTTGTTGATGTGGTTTGGATCGGGTGCGATCGCGCGGGGGGCGATTACCGTTGGGGATTTTGTCGCCCTGATTCTCTATGCGGAACGCTTAGTCTTCCCCACCGCCTTACTCGGATTCACGATTACCACCTATCAACGGGGTGAGGTGAGTATTGACCGAGTAGAGTCAATTTTGACGATTGAACCTAAAATTAAAAATGCCCCGGATGCGATCGCGCTGCCGCAACCGATTAAGGGAGAGTTGAAAGCCGATAACCTTAGCTATACGTTCCCTGATGCCAAAACTCCCGCCCTGCAAGCCGTTGACTTTCATATTCATCCCGGTGAAACGGTGGCAATTGTCGGGGCGATTGGTGCAGGAAAATCAACCCTGGCAAATGTTTTGCCTCGCCTGTTGGATATTGCCCCGAATCAGTTATTTCTGGATAACTCCGATGTCACGAAGATACGCTTACCCGATTTAAGATCTGCGATCGCCTATGTTCCCCAAGATAGCTTTTTATTTAGTACCAGCCTAAAAAATAACATTGGCTACGGCGCACCGGGAAGCGAACAGCCGGAGATAGAACAGGCGGCTAAACAAGCCCAAATTCACGCCGAAGTTCTCAATTTTCCCCAACAGTATGAAACAATGGTGGGAGAACGGGGAATTACTCTGTCTGGCGGTCAGCGTCAGCGCATCGCCCTGGCTAGGGCTTTAGTGATGGATGCGCCAATTCTGATTTTAGATGATGCCCTCTCTAGTGTGGATAATCAGACGGCCACCCAAATTTTGGCAAATCTTTCCACAGGGGTTGACCGCAAAACGGTGATTTTCATCTCCCACCAACTCTCAGCCGCCGCTACCGCTGATCGGATTTTTGTCATGGATGCTGGGAAGATTGTGCAAATGGGGACTCACAGTGAACTGATCCAACGGTCGGGACTATATAAAGACTTGTGGAGTCAGCACCAGATTGAGGAAGTTTTGCATTAGTTACGGGGAACGGGGAACAGGGAACAGGGAAATTGTAAAGTTTTGGTAAGGAATTATTAGAATTGTCACCGATTTAATTAAAGGTAAAAATCGATACAATTCTCCATCAGTACAGTAGGTTAGTATTCAAAGGGACATTGTGAAAAGCAATAGTCAAATGTTTAGCATTTGCCTCAATCGTGCATTTGACCTATCGTTGCTTTATGCAGCTTCATGGAATACCAGGGATTCGCGCTCAGGGTGTTTGGCTTTTGTCACTTCCCCAGGTTTTAATTAAACAGGGAAGAACTGAGAAATCTTAAACGGAATAATTAATCCAGATTGCAATAAGATGATTAATTAATTGATCACGTCAACAACAAAAAGCAACGGTTAAAGGATTATTGGACAGTAGAGAGGCACTTAACGGGAGAACATTTCGGGAACATCAGTAATGAGCGAATTCAACCAGTCAGTGATCAGATCTGGTGCTGCGATCCGTGTTGGCATTTTACATTCTTTAAGCGGCACGATGGCGATTAGCGAAGCCTCGTTAAAGGATGCGGAACTGATGGCGATCGCGGAAATTAATCAAGCGGGTGGTGTCTTAGGACATCCGATAGAACCCGTGATCGAAGATGGCGCATCGGAATCGGCGACGTTTGCGACCAAAGCCAGAAAGTTGATCGAACAAGACCATGTTGCTACAATTTTTGGCGGGTGGACGTCTGCAAGTCGCAAGGCGGTTTTACCCATCGTCGAAGAACTCAACGCCCTGATGTGGTATCCGGTTGAATATGAAGGACTCGAATGTTCTCGCCACATTTTTTATACGGGGATTTGTCCGAATCAACAAGTCGGTCCAGCGGTTAACTGGTTGCTGGAACATAAGGGGAAGCGCTTTTATTTGATTGGGTCTGACTATGTTTTTCCCAGAAGCGCCAACAAGTTAATTAAGGCGCAACTTAAACAGCAAGGGGGAAGTTTAGCGGGGGAAGAGTATGTTCCCTTAGGGATGACCGACTTTGGTGATTTGATCGCCAGAATCAAGCAAGCTAAACCGGATGTCGTCTTTAATACTCTGAATGGAGACAGTAATTTAGCCTTTTATCAACAGTATCAAGCAGCCGGAATCACAGCAGCGGAAATTCCCATTTTAGCCGTGAGTATCGCGGAAGAGGAACTGCGGCGAATTGGCGGAAGTATTGCAGCGGGTCATTATGCCAGTTGGAGTTATTTTCAGAGTATTGATACCCCGAAAAATCGGGAATTTGTCCAGAATTTTCAGGCGCGTTATGGTCACGATAGAGTCACCAGTGATCCGATTGAGTCGGCGTATACCCAGGTTTATCTGTGGAAACAAGCCGTAGAAAAAGCGGGTGGCTTTGATGTGGAATCAGTGCGAGAAGCGGCGTATGGGCAAACGTTGGCAGCGCCGGGGGGGAAGATTCGGATTGAGACAAATAACCATGTCAGCAAACATTGCCGGATTGGTAAGATTTTGGAGGGGGGTCAATTTGAGATTGTCTTTACCAGTGTCGGACGACTAAAACCTCAACCTTGGTTGGGAATTGAGCAATTAAGTGATCAGATATCGCCAGTGGTAATTGATATGCTGGCAGAGGTGTCCCAATCGATTCAATATAACTGCCAACTGGAACAAAAGTCCCGTGAATTGGAAGCGGCGATGGCGCAATTGATGGCGACGAATGAAAAGTTGCAACGCACTCAAGACCAATTATTGCAAGCCGAAGCCCAATTTCGCCAGTTACAAGATCAAGAAAAATTGCTAAAGCGTCGCTTGTCGAGTCAAATTCGCAGTTCGCTGGAATTAGAACAGATTTTGAAGACGGCGGTAAGTGAAATCTGTAGTTTATTGCATATCGATCGCTGCCAGTTTTTGTGGTATCATCTCCAGAGTAGTCCCCCTCGCTTTGAATCCATGGAAGTGGCGGGAGAGTTGAGTGAGAATGGGGGAGTAAAATGGAATACAGCGGACGAACTTTTGCCGGATTTCCCGTCAATGATTCAGCAGCAATCGTTGCTACGGATTGACGATATTGCCAGCGATAGCCAGCTTAAGGGGAAGACTCGCGATCGCTTCCTCAATTCTGGACTGCAAGCCTTACTCATTGTCCCCCTACAAACTCGCAGCAATAAAATTGGTGTGGTGGTTTGTGAACATTATCAGCAGAGTCGCTACTGGAGTGAACAAGAGGTTGAATTAATTGTTTCGGTAGTTGATCAACTATCCAGTGCCATTGATCAAGCGGAATTATATGCCCATAGTCGCACAACCGCCGCATTAGCCACCGCCCAAGCGGAACAACTGAAGCAAGCGTTGCATGATTTAAAAGCCTATCAAGCCCAGTTAGTGCAGACGGAAAAAATGTCCACATTAGGGACATTAGTGGCGGGGGTAGCCCATGAAATTAACAACCCTACCAGTTTTATTTACGGTAATCTCCACTACGCCAAAGAATACACCGACGATTTATTAAACATGCTGCAGTTGTATCAACAGTATTATCCTGAACCTGCACCGGAAATTCAAGATCACGCCCAAGAGATTGAGTTAGAGTTTCTGATGCAAGACCTGCCCAAAACTTTGGGTTCCATGGAGATTGGGGCGGAACGAATTCGTCATTTGGTGTTGAGTTTGCGGAATTTCTCGCGTTTGGATCAAGCCCAAATGCAACCGATGGATATTCATGAGGGGATGGAGAGTACCTTACTATTATTGCGGAATCGGCTAAAAGGGAATGGTCACAATCCAGAGATTGAATTAGTGAAAGAGTATGGGGAATTACCCTCGGTTGAGTGCTATCCGTCGCAGCTTAATCAAGTGTTTATGAATCTCCTGGGGAATGCCATTGATGCGTTAGAGGAGGTTGTCGCCCGGAATGGGACAAGGTTCTCGCCGATGATTCGGATTTGTACGGAAGCGCCCTCGGCTGATTATGTGCGGGTGAGAATTAGTGATAATGGATCAGGGATGACAGATGATGTGAAGTTAAAGTTATTTGATCCGTTTTTTACGACTAAGCCGATTGGGAAGGGGACAGGATTGGGGCTTTCGATTAGTTATCAGATTGTTGTGGATAAGCATAAGGGAATTTTGCAATGTCACTCTACTCCTGGACAAGGAACAGAGTTTATTATTGAGATTCCGGTGCGACAAAATTGTAAAGTTGCTGTGAGTCAGGAGATGAATATCCGACTGAAGGCTCAAACCCATTAAAGATATGATAGAACGGGGCGGTTAAAACCGCAGCTACACAAACGAAACCCGCCTGCGCGGGTTTCATCTAGCTGGAGGTTCCGAGAAGTGCGATCGCGTTCCTGTTTAGAAATGCCAGATTAACCACCTGTAGGGGCGACCCGCTTGTATCAATTAAAAACTCCCATCCATTTAATTGGGTCGGGTCGCCCTTTCCTATTCATTTAGCTGGAAATGCTAAAACAACAGCAGCATTTCAGTTCTACTAGCCGAGTGATTTCCTGTTCTTGATGATTCTTTGTGGAGTTGCACTGAATTCAACTTTCAGTTGCCTTGCTCCCCATTGACTAGCTTAGGAAATATCAGCGTTTAAATGGTTTGCTGCTGCTGTTTTTAGATGAGACAGATTGATTAATTTAGCCAGCGTTTTTACCTCTTCTTTTGAATCTAAACGTTGCTGCGTGTATCTGTCCGGTGAAGCTTTATTTGCTTCATAGTTCTACTTTAGCACCTTTGACTGAAAGGACAAGGGAATGATACGTAAGTTTACTTTTATGGAGGAAAATGTGAAGTTTGATAAATGCTTTCCCGATTCGGATATCCTTGAACTCCATCTAGGATAAGAGGAGAGCTTCCTTGCGATCGCGGTTTCTCCCTTCCTGAAACACTTGCTGACATCCGAGCTGAGAGGAGAGGGCGACCCGAGTAAATTGAGTGGACTACGATTGTTAATTAATGCAAGCGGGTCGCCCCTACCAGGTATATTTATATTGACAAAATGCAAAATTGGTTAAAAGCATCATTTTGGATCACCACATGAGGATGGAGAAAGCCAGGAGCTGAGCCAACCGGATCTCCTAAATCCACCCAATAGATATCACCTTGTTTAACTACCATTCTGTTTCGACGACACGACGATGAGTTGAGCGCATTGCTTGTAGAAGTTGCGTTTCCTCTTCGTCAAGTCCATCGGAGTAAGCCACATTGACCTGTTCTAGCAGTTCCTTTCGTTCACGGTATCGACGCAGAAATTCACTCAGAGCCAGGGTGATCAGCCGACTCCAAGACATATTTAGCTCTTTAGCCAGAGCTTGGGTTTCGTCTATCAAGTCTCGTCGGATGGGAAGATTGGTTGGCGAATCAGTCATGGAGGGATGAGTCGAGGTCACTACTCAAAGTATAGCTGAGTAATTCATCGAGCCATAAGCTTGGTGCGTTCCCAATCGGCGATCGATAGAGCAGTAGAAATCGCTTCCAGGAACGCACCCTACAACCGAACGGCTATTACTGGATCGACGCTCTAGGTGGAGGTTCCGAGAAGTGCGATCGCGTTCTTGGTTAGAAACGTTCTTGGTTAGAAATGCCGGATTAACCACCTGTAGGGGCGACCCGCTTGCATCAATTAACAATTTCCAATCCATTTAATTGGGTCGGGTCGCCCTCTCCTATTAATTTGGCTGAAAATGCTAAAACAACAGCAGCACGTCCGATCGACTTGCTGAGTGATTTCCTTCTTTGGTAATTCTATCTGGAGTTGCACTGAATTCAACTTTCAGTTGCCTTGCTCCCCATTAACTAGCTTAGGAAATATCAGCGTCTAAATGGTTTGCTGCTGTTGTTTTTAGAGAAGACAGATTGATTGATTTAGCCAGCGTTTTTACCTCTTGATTTGAATCTAAACGTTGCTGCGTGTATCTGTCCAATGAAGCTTTATTTGCTTCATACTTTTACTTTACCACTCTCAAGTTGAAAGACAAGGGAATGATATATAAGTTAACATTCATCCCCCGAAATATTAAGTTAGGTTACGATTATGGGCAACGATTGATGCTCCGGCGATCATCCGGGACAAGTTGAAAACAGGATCAAGTTGAACGGTTGAGTGTCTGGATTAAGTGAAAATACTTAGAGACTATGTGCAGAACACATAATTTGTGGGGTGAGGGTGGGTTTTCTGAAGGGGTGACAAGCTCACGTCAAAGGTAGGCAAAGGTAGGCAGGGTGTGGGGAACCGGGTGTGGGGTGTGGGGAAAATCGGTAAGAAACACAAAAGCCCATAACGAGGAGATAGGGTAAGGAGTGAGCGCTCTCCACTGAACTGGCAAGTAGCTAGAGGATAGGGTTAGTATAGCAGGGAGTATTTTTACAAAAGTTCATTCTTTAGACTCAGAAATTTCCATGACGGATAGGGTAACAACGATGTCGAATGATGCTGAGGCGAAGGCGAAACAAGTCCGCCTACTGCTTTACTTGTGGGATATGGGGGGTTCGGATGTTAGCAAGGGTGAACTGACGAAACGACTCAAACGCAAGAAAGAGACAGCCGCCGATTATCAGGATAGTTATCAGCAGTTAGAAGAGGATGGTGCGATCGCGCGTTCTCGGTATAAGGTATCTCTAGTACAGCCCAAGGGATTGCAGATGCTGGAAGCGGGGCTGAAGAGTGAGGCGTTTGAGTTTGAGAGTCAGATTGGCGCAAGAACCGCGAATGCGTTACTCAAATGGATTCGAGAACAAGCTATGTCGGCGGGTACTGTTGGTGATGGGGCGGTTGCAGCACAGAAGACTGGGGAGAGTGCGATCGCGTCTTATGATCAGTTTAAGCAGGTGGCGCTGGATGTCTATGATCAGCTAAACCGCGACTATAACTTAGATGACTTAGTACCGATATATCGGATACGGCGAACCATTGGCGATCGCGTCTCTCGTTCCCAGTTCAACGACTGGATGCTGGAAATGCAGGCTAACGATATCTTACAGCTTCAAGGTGGCAGCGTAGAAGATAGCGCACCGGACAAGATTGAAGATTCGATTACAACCGAATTGGATGGATTACGCTGCTATGCCCGACGTTTAACATCATAACTTTTACAGTCTTTCTGTCTCATATTGGATGTACTACTTATTCACTTCACATCACACAACAAGGACTAGGTTCATGTCTTCCATTGAAGAATTAATCAGAAATAAAAACCCCTTTGCTGGACATACTGTAGTTACACCACTACAGATCTGGGGAAAAAGCTTTCCTGATGTTCCCTCAATAAACGCTCATGCATCTGATGCAGTGTTTGAGGCGGTTGCTAAAGTGCGTGAAGGGGAACGTCAAACTGTAGGAATTACAATTACGGCTGAAAAAGGGTTAGGCAAAAGCCATATTATCAGTCGGATTCGCCATCACTACCAAGCTAATAGTGATGCGTTGTTTATATACATGAATAAATATGACAACTTAAATAAGATCAATACTCTATTTAACCAAAATGTAGCGACTAGCCTTAAAGCCTTTGGTAGCCAAGGGGTCATGCAGTGGCAAGAATTGGCGGCTGCTTTGATTAATGAAGCCAAAAGCTGGAATTACACTCCTCAGCAATATATTGCAAATTTCCCCAAGTGGTTGAGCAAATACTCAAATAAAACTGTCGAAATGCTCACCAATCTGGTTCTTCAGGTTAAACCAGATATTGATAATCCTTATATCGTAACAGCAATTTTGTGGACGCTTTCTTCTGCTCATGCTCGATATGCCATTCACTGGCTTTCTGGTGGCGAGTTAAGTCAGATACAAGCTGAGACAATGGGGCTACCCAATCCTAAAGGAGAAGACAGAGAAGCCGACGCATTAAATAATGCTCGCCAGATTCTCGACATCACCAGTGATTATCGAGTACCCGTGATTTGCTTTGATGAATTAGATCTTTTAGCAGTTGATGACAATGGCTTTACCGTCGCCCAACTTGTTGCCAGTTTGGTCAAGGATTTGTATAACACTCTCAAACGGGGTGCTTTCTTGCTAGCCATGTATGCTGACACCTGGAGTTATCAAGTTAGAAGTTTACCTCAAGCTGAGGCGGTAATGGCTCGTTTGGCTAGTGAAAGGGCAAATATGCAACCGCTAAAACTTGACTATTTAAACTCAGATAAGGTCGTTGAACTTGTTTCTTATTGGCTCAAAGAATTCTATAGTGAAAATCAACAAACACCACCTGATCCGATTTATCCATTTGAGGAAAACAAATTAAGGGAGCTTGGCAAGCAAAAACCTACGGTAAGGGCAGTGATTCGGTGGTGTGCAGAAAACTTTAAGCTTTCAGAAAATGGCGAAACCAAAAATATCGTTGAGCTGTGTTATCAAACACAATTAGATGATATTCAGCGAAATATAGATATCTTGTCAGAAGAAAAAAACGATGAAATTGCTGAGGCTTTAAAATTAGCTTGCTCAACTCTCATACAACAAACAGTAGAGGGAGTAACTATTGATAGAGTAGAAGAAATTCAATGTAGCAAAACGGATCAAGGATACATTGACTTCAAAATCGTCGGTACAGAAAATGGGCAAGAGGTTAAAATTGGAGTAGCTGTTCTAGAGCAATCTGGAGGTAAATATCAGGGGGCTGCCTTAAAGCGGCTAATTGATTATAAAAAATTTGACTTAACTCGCGGTTGCTTAGTTCGTTCTAAGAAAATTAACTCTGGAGCGAGATTAGCTCAAAATAATGTCAGGAAGCTTTTGCAAGAGAAAGGCGGAGAATGGGTGCTTTTGCAAGCTAAAGATATAACTCCACTTCTGGCTATTCTATTCGTCCATGAAAATCGGGAAAGTTATGAACTCAGCGAAGATCAAATATTTGATTTTATCAAGCAGAAGCAATTAGCCATTGATAACGCACTCATTCGAGAAATTTTAAGTGATCCGTCGGGTCAAGAACCTGATAATCTAACGGATGATGATTTGCCAATGAGAGTTCCTCAAACTGTTGCTGATGTAGAAGATAACATCGAATTAAACGTATAACTTTATAAAAATGAACCAGCAGGTTTTACTTCAAACTGCATTTTGTCTACCCACCCCCGATATCGAAGCCTTAATCGAAGGGCGAATGATAGCCGCTATTCCTCGAATATTCTTGAATCCGGGACGACAATTTGCTCTCTATCCCTCAGATACATCTACTAACGCTCTGCCTATCGAACAATATTATCGCTCTAACTTCATCCCCACCGCCCAAAAAAGTCTGGCTGAACTCGGTTCGGAGACGGTTCAAATTAAAGCCTGGGCAAAATGCGAACGGTGTCAAGTCTTGGATGATTCCGAATCCCTGGATTTCTTATCCCAGCTAACCGTATGGACAAAAGCCGGATTAGAGCAAACTCGTGTCAAACGAGGTCATATTTTTTTAGCCTACCTGCGGGTTTATCGACTCCCGCAACCCATTGAAATTCCTGTCCATCCGAGTCCCCGATTTATTCCGCTTCCCCAACCTTTAACCGTGACTCAAAATACACCTGTTTTGAGTCAGACATGCTTTGAACAACGCTGTCACCAGATGGAAAAACGACAGCCGCCGCCGTATCCAGAATTAGAGGAATTACAGAGTGCGATCGCGTCATTATCAAACTATAATCTAGCCGCGAAAGAACTCGACCAAGATATCAAGCAATTCTTGGGATGGAGTAGCCAATCAATTGGAAGATTTGACTCTGATTTCATCTGGATTAAAACAATCGCCGATGTCGGTAACTCTAGCGATGGTCATCAATTTGAAAAACTGGTGCGAAAAAGCTTACTGAAGCTAGGATTTACCAACTCTAGCACAAATCCCCAAATTAGCCTTGACCCTGAAGCAACTGGAGGGGCGGGCGGTTTAGATTTTTATTGTGAAATGCCCTATCCGGTTGTCGGAGAGTGTAAATCAACGAAGAGTGAAAAAGTCCCCGATGGAACACCCGCTCAACTGATTAAATTGGGGTATAAACATTTGCAAAACCACTTTGATGATTGTCTTAAATTAATCGTAGCAGCGGGTGAACTGACCAAACCTGCTGTAAAAACAGCACAGGGAAATAAAATAAGCGTGATTCGTCCAGAAACTCTTCAACATCTCGTAGAATTGCAAGCCCAGCATAAGGGTGCTATCGATTTACTGAAACTCAAAGCCTGCTTGCAAGATGCTTATGGGTTAGCCGATGATAAAATAGAGCAATACCTGGTAGAAGTGCGTCAAGACATCGCCGTGCGATCGCACATTGTCCAATCCGTTAAATCCTTCCAGGAAAATGCCGGGTTAGGCGAAGTGGGAGTTGATGCGATTTATGGCGCGTATATCGGTTCGAGTCCCCCCAAACCCTTAATGCCGAATGAATTGCGTGATATTCTCATTGAACTATCCTCGCCGTTAACTGGTTACTTAGGGCGAAGTAAGGGTAATGAATTGAACCGCGATCGCTTCTATTTCTTGCGCGATTTACCCCAAATTCATTAAGATCAAAAAATCTTATGTAGTGGCGCGACACACCTAGTACAAGAAGGCAGAAATCCGAAGGCAGATGGCAGAAGGTAAGGAGAAAGCTTGCAAGGCACAAGGGAATAATAGCTGTTTGTCGGACATGATATTAACCATTAGCCGCAAAACAGTAGGGGCGCAAAGCTTTGCGCCCGATTCAATGGTCACATCTAATCCACAATTTTAGCTATGTCAGTCCAGTAGTGGCGTGGCACACCTTAATTGATGGATTAGAATTTGGTTCGTAGTGAGGGCTTCAGCCCTCTCCAGCTAAGCGTTATAGCGCTCTTTGTGCTTACTACAAACAAAACCCTATTTTAGCTGTGTCAAGCCAGTAGTGGCGTGGCACACCTTATTTGATGAATTAGAATCACGCCCGGAAACCGTAGGGGCGCATGGCATGCGCCCGATTCAATGGTCAAATCTATTCCACAATTTTAGCTGAACCATAGGGAGATGTGCCAGAATCACGCCTTCGGTAACCTGAACTTAAACCGAATGTCGCTGACTTAAGCTGGTTTCGTAGTAGGCACGAAGCGTGCCAGAAGCGAAGACAGCGCTGACTACAAACTCTAAAGTCAGTGCCATTCAACTTAAACCCGACTCAAGGAGATGATCATGCTAGAGAATTCCCAAACGCACAATCTGGATGCGATCGCCACTGACGCCACCAACGCGATTAACCAACTCCCCACAGCCACACAGACGCAGCTTACAGGAACCAAAGAACTCCTGAGACAATTGCAGCGTATTATTGAGGCGGAGGATAACTTATCGCCCCAAGACAAAGCCCAAGCCTTAGAACAGGTGAAGAGACTCGCCGAAGCCGGGAAGAATCCCCAAGCGCCACAGAAACAGGAACAAGCCCAAACTGCCATTAGAATTTTACGCGGGATGATTGCCGAATTACCCAACGCCCATGACTTTCTGGAAGAGAGTACGCGGCTATTACCCCAACTGGCGGAGATTTTTGGTATTTCTGAATAAGCAGCATGGTGAGAGGCGGGAACAGGGAACAGGGAACAGGGAACAGTTTCAACCCCCTGATGGGAGAAGATTCTGCTTAAGCATCCTCGAAAAATATTTTTCTAATAACGGCGAACCCAGCAACAGCGTTACCGTTCCTTCAGTGAGATGTCCATCGGTTAGATGATAAAGGTATCGGCGTCGAATTAAATCCAGGGATTCTTGTTCCACATCGTTAATCTCTGGCAAATCCTCATACCATTCGGTGAAAAATCGCTCATCTTCTGTGCGCCGGAGATGAAAGCGATTTTCTACATCGGCTAAGGTTTTAATTGCATCAGTAATGGCTTGTTGTTGTACCATGTTTTAACGCATTGACTCCATCTCCCAAGGATAGCAAAAGGCAAAAGTCACTTGTGGGGGTGGATGCGAGCCACTAACGTAATCACAATCCTCTAAAATCTAGATAGAGCAGTGCTGGCGATCGCAAAGTTCGGTTGCCGGAATAAGATTAGGTTAAGTATCCTATCTATCACGTTCTCAACCCATACTAACATAGAGGCGAGGAGAGTGAATCAATGAGTTTAGTGATTCCCGATGATTTTCTGCAAGTGGCACATATATCTGAAGCGGATCTTAAGTTAGAAATTGCTATCTTGCTCTTTCGGCAGGAAAAGATTACGCTGGGTACAGCGAGTCAATTTGTGGGGATGAATCAACTCGAATTTCAGCGAATTTTAGGTCGCCGCCAAATTCCGATTCATTATGGTGTTGAGGACTTTAGGCAAGATTTGAGAACTTTGGAGGCAAACGACTGGCGATGATTGTTGTCAGTAATACCTCGCCTATTTTTTATCTTTCTACTATTGGTCAACTTGATTTGCTGCGTCAACTCTACAATGAAGTCGTGATTCCCACGACAGTTTTTAACGAAATAACTAATGTGGGTAATACTGATGCTAGTGCCAGCATTGTACCAACCTTAACCTGGGTAAAAACTCAATCAGCAACCGATCAAGCATTTGTCAACAGGTTAAGAACTGAACTCGATCCGGGTGAGGCTGAGGCGATCGCTTTGGCTGTCGAGTTAAATGCTGATCGGCTGCTCATGGATGAACGACTCGGTAGAGGTGCTGCAATGCGAGTTGGGCTACAAGTCACAGGTGTCTTAGGAATTCTCATTGCTGCTAAACGGAACAATTTAATTCAAGAGGTAAAACCGTTGCTTGATGCTCTAATTGATCGAGTCGGTTTCTGGGTTGAGGAACAGCTTTATACAGAGGTTTTGCAAGCGGTTGGTGAGTCATGGTAAAGTACAACAAATGCAATTGAAACTTGGAAAGTCATATATGAAACTTAGTGAACTGAAGGAACAAACAGTAGCATTTGTCGGTTCTGGAGGGCTTGACAGTTGTACAATAATGCGCTGGTTAACAGATGAAGGTATAAAGGTTATTTGTTTTAGTGCAGACTTGGGACAACCTGATGAACCTGACATCAAAGTTATTAGACATCGGATGGAATCTTGTGGAGCATCAGAGGTTGTTGTTTTACCTTTGCAAGAAGAGCTTGCAAAAGTGGGGATTTATATCATACAAGCTCAAGCCAATTATGAAGGACGATACTGGAACACTACTGGAGCAGCAAGATATGTTCTGGTTAAGGCTGTAGTGGCTGAGATGAAAAGGCTAGGCTTAGACATTTTCAGCCACGGTGCGACAGGAAGAGGAAATTGCCAGGTACGGTTTCAAATTCTCACTAAAATGCTAGCTCCTAGCTTTAAAGTTTATGCTCCTTGGCGGGATGAAGTATTCTTAAAACGCTTTGGCGGACGACATGAAATGCTCAAATTTTGTCGAGAGAAAAATCTGCCTATAAATACTGTTAAAGAGGTTTCTTATTCTAGCGACGCAAATCTACTCGGAATTGCTCATGCTCCTAGTGTAATCGAATCTTTAGAGACACGTACTCACTATATTGATCCAGTAATGGGTTGTTATCCTTTTGAAGCTCCGGATGAAGCCGAAGACTTTGAAGTCTACTTTGAAAAAGGTTTCCCTGTTGAAATCAACGGCGCTCAAGTTAGTACATTGGAAGCCATTGTACATACTAATATAATAGCTGGAAAGCATGGCATCGGAATTGGTATTAATTTAATTGAAAACCGTATTGTTGGAATTAAATCTAGGGAAATATATGAGAGTCCTGGAATGGAGTTGCTAGGAACTTGTTATAGAATGATATTGCAGCTTGTTTTAGATAGATCTTCCTATGAGCTTTTTGAATTTTTATCTAACATCATATCTAAACAAATCTACCGAGGTTATTGGCTCGATTTGACGACGCAAATGGCATTTCGTGCTATAAGAAGGACAGCAGAGCTAGTAACAGGGAGAATCAAAGTATGTCTCTACAAGGGAAATATTGAATTTGTCTCAGCTCGAGAGATATCTCATTCATTATACTCAGCCGATAACTCTTCTTTAGAAAAGGTTGGTAATTATAACCATGAAGATTCAGAAGCAATGCTTCGGATTTTGGAGATAAGTGCTTATGAACTGGCTATCAAGGGTCAGGTTAGCGACCCTTTTTAAAATTTAGAGTTAAACTGTAATGCTTGGTTGAGTAGCTTGAACGAAAAGTCTTCTCTCCCCTTGTAAGTTCCACTGGTATCTGCCAAACCTTCTGATGTAAGACCAATATAAATTTTTACTCCTTCCCTCCTTTTCTCCTGAGCTAGCTCTAATACATCTGAAAGACGAGGAGGTTTATAGCTGTTCGATTCGGCTAACTTAGCCCAAGGGGTTTGCTTTGAAACATACATTGGGTTTAACCGAATACTAACTGGTATTGCTCTCTTATGACACTGAGTTGTTACATAATCTATTGAATTTTCAGCCTCAATCATAGCTTCGCTGTCTGTCATATATGGACTAGGTTTGAACAAAATATATGTGGTTAATTCTGATTCTGTGTCTGCAACTTTATCAAGTCCCAATAAAAAAGAATCTAGTGGCTCGCGTTTGCCGAGAATGTTATCTCGAATATGTTCATCGTGGGTTTCAAACCCTGTCAATATATCTACCTGTTTATCACTTATTTTCTTTACTTCTCTTAAACGAGCAATATCAATAAATTCCAGTCTTGTTTCAAACACTAGCTTACGAACTCTCGTGAGAATTTTAGTAGAACGTACAATATCCGCTAAGGCTTCAGGAGCAAAGGTTTCGACATCAAATACTGATCCTTCATTAGCAATAGTTATTCGCTCTAGTACACTGAGCGAATGCTTTACTTGCTGAAGTACATATAAGTATTGAGATAGAATATCTTCAGTGGATACCCAATCACTCGAAGACTTAAAGGGTAAGGCGCAAAACTTACATTGATATCGACATCGCTTTGTATTGAACAGTATCGCTAAATCCTGTTCTCCCAAAAAATTTCTGTGTAGAAAGTAGTGAGGTTTAGATCGATCTGATAGAGACATTCCCATTGGTTTGGATGGACCATACTCACGATATAAAGACTTTAGATATTTGGCTGTACGATACTTGCTCATGCTCATTGATTGTATTTAGTTATTAGTTTTTGTCTCCGATTTACTGCATCAAGATAAACGTGGCTGTTTCAGGTAAACTGCCGAGACGTTAAGCGCTGAAATATTTCGCTACAGGGTGATAAGTAACGATCGCGGTTGTCGATTGTTCGGGATATAGTTGTTCACTTTCATCCATATATAGGTTGATGCGATCGCACGCCAGTAACTCCAGTTGCTTGTACTGATCCTGGATATTCGGACAAGCGGGATAGCCGAAGCTGTATCGTGAACCTTGATACCGTTGCGCTAAGACATCCCGAATTGTATCGGGTTCCTCACTCGCCAATCCTAACTCCCGGCGAATCCGGGCGTGTGTCCATTCAGCTAACGCTTCTGCCATTTGCACGGCGAAACCGTGATAGTAGAGATAATCGGTATACTGATCCGATTCAAATAGCTGCTTGGCGTGTTGAGTCGCCACTTCCCCTACCGTTACCGCCTGCATCGGGAAGACATCGATAATTCCGGAGTCTTTCGGTGCAAAGAAATCGGCAATACATAGCCGTCGTCCCGATTTTTGGCGCGGGAACTTAAATGTGGCAATCGGTTCCCATTTCTCTGGATGCTTCTCACCGTCTTGATTCATCATCTCTGGATCAAACAGATGCAGCGAGTTTCCTTCCGATTGACAAGGGAAATAACCATAAATGATTTGCGGATGCAACAAGTTCTCTGCTACAACCCGCTGTTTCCAGTCGTCGAGAATCGGATGAACAGTTTCTTCCAGAAACTGATTATACTCCTCACGGGATTGGTCTTTTTGTTTGCGGAATTGCCATTGTCCAGCAATTAGCGCCTGTAAGTCTAGATACCAAAATACCTCATCGATGGGAATCTCGTCCGGTTGCAGAATCCGAGTTCCCCAGAAGGGTGGGGTTGGGCGATTAAGATCTAAGGTGATATGTTCAGAACGGCGGGTATCTTCTACCTCTGGAACCGATTGCTTGGCGGATGACTGCGGCTTCTCTTGCTTCTGATCAGATTTGCCGTTTTCTGAGGGTTGATTGCTGCCATTGGGACTGTCATCCACTTCATCTAAGAAGCCTTTTAAATCATCCCACTCTTCGGCGGCTTTGGCGGGCATGAGTTTATCCATGAAGTGTAAGTCGGAAAACGCATCTTTGCCATACACGACTTTCCCTTTATAAGCCGACTGACAATCCTGATAGACAAACTTGGGCGTCAATGCTGCACCGCCTAAAATAACCGGAACCGTGATTCCCTTTTCGTTAAACGTCTCCAGGTTATCTTTCATAAATGCCGTAGATTTGACCAAGAGTCCACTCATGGCAATACAATCGGCATTATGTTCTTTGTACGCCTCGATAATATTGTCTACGGGCTGCTTAATTCCCAGATTCACCACCTTATAGCCATTATTGGTGAGGATGATATCCACCAGGTTTTTACCAATATCGTGAACATCCCCTTTCACCGTAGCAATTACCATGATTCCCTTGGCATTATTTTCCCCGTCTTCTTTTTCCATATACGGTTCTAAATATGCTACCGCTGCTTTCATGGTTTCGGCGGATTGTAAGACAAAGGGAAGTTGCATTTGTCCGGAACCGAAGAGTTCCCCGACGACTTTCATTCCATCTAAGAGGAAGGTATTGATAATGTCTAAGGGTTCGTAGGTTTCTAAGGCTTTTTCCAGACTTTCATTCAAGCCAATCCGTTCCCCGTCGATGATGTGGCGCTTGAGGCGTTCTTCAATTGGCAGATTTTCATCCACCGTGCGATCGCGCTTCGTGGTTTTGCCTTCAAATAGCTGCGTAATCTCCCCTAACGGATCATAAGTGCAAATGTCGCCATCAAACTCCCGTTGATCATAAATCAGTTTCCGGCAAATCTCTTGATGATCGGGTTCAATTTTGGCTAGGGGTAAAATCTTACTGGCGCTAACAATTGCCGCATCTAACCCCACCGCCATCGCTTCATGGAGGAACATGGAGTTCAGCACCACCCTCGCAGCGGGATTCAGTCCAAAGGAGATATTAGAAACACCGAGAATAATATGACATCCGGGTAATTCTTCCCGCATCCGGCGGATGGAT
Organism: Coleofasciculus sp. C1-SOL-03; assembly: GCF_040220555.1. NCBI lineage: Bacteria > Bacillati > Cyanobacteriota > Cyanophyceae > Coleofasciculales > Coleofasciculaceae > Coleofasciculus > Coleofasciculus sp. C1-SOL-03. Next base: position 108,195 of record NZ_JAVJUO010000171.1, on the reverse strand, counting down.
TCAATCGTCGCTTTCCCATTGCTTCTGTCTTCTTCAATCCCCGTCGAAATCGGTAAAGCCAGGGGGTCAAAAAAGATTTCATGGGCGGGAAGTCCATAGTCTATGGCTTGATGATACGCCCGTTGCGCGATCGCGAATTTTCGGTCAGCGGTTCGCGCCATCCCCTCTTCGTCAATTGTCCCGACAATCACACCCGCGCCATACTGTTTCGCTAAGTCTAAGACTTTCAGGAACCGTTCCTCCCCATCCTCATAGTTGGTGGAATTGAGGATACATTTCCCTCCGGCGACTTTTAACCCCGCCTCCATCTTTTGCCATTCTGTGGAGTCCAGCACTAGGGGTAAGGTAACATTGGTGACTAAACGGGAGACCAATTCATGCATATCATGTTCGCCATCCCGCCCCACATAGTCCACATTCACATCGAGGACATGGGCGCCTTCCTTTACCTGCGCCCTAGCTAAGGACACTAATCCATCCCAGTCTTCTTCATTTAATAAAGTACGGCATTTTTTCGACCCACTGGCATTTAACCGTTCACCGACAATTAGGAATGAGTTCTCTTGTTCGTAGGGTTGGGTGGAATAAATCGACGCGGCGGCGGGTTCATATTCGGGATGACGTTCTTTTGGCGTCAGGGTTTGGGCAATTTCGGCTAATTGTTGAATATGTTCCGGGCGAGTACCGCAACAGCCGCCAATTACCTGTACACCCAAGTCTTCGATAAAATGCATTAACGCCATTCTTAGTTCCATCGGCGTCAATTTATAATGGGCTTTCCCCCCCACATTTTCCGGTAATCCTGCATTCGGGATACAGGACACCACAAACGGCGAATGCTGGGACAAATACTTGATATGATCCTTCATGCGATCGGGTCCCGTGGCGCAGTTGAGACCGAGAATATCGATGGGATAACGTTCCAAAATCGCCAAGGCTGCACCAATTTCGGTTCCCACCAGCATCGTTCCCTGAACTTCCACAGTTACCGATACCATAATCGGGCGGCGTTCCCCTTTTTTCCGAAACACCTCCTCCACCCCATTCAGTGCGGCTTTAATTTGCAGCACATCCTGACAGGTTTCGATAATGATTAAATCGACACCGCCGTCGTAGAGTCCTTCTGCTTGTTCAGCAAAGGCGGCTTTGATTGTGTCAAAATCAATATGCCCCAGTGTGGGGAGTTTGGTTGTTGGTCCGATGGAACCCGCGACAAATCGGGGTTTTTCGGGTGTGGAGAATTCTGCTGCCACCTTTTTAGCGAGTTCAGCTGCGGCTTTATTCAGGGAATAGGCTTGATCGGCTAAATCATATTCTGCCAGAACAATCGACGCCCCCCCAAAGGTATCCGTCTCAATCACATCCGCCCCGGCTTCCAGGAAACGACGATGTACCGTCGCCACGGCTTCCGGTTTGGTGTGAACCAGATACTCATTACATCCTTCATATTTCGCCCCACCAAAATCGGCGGCGGTGAGGTTTTGGGTTTGCAAGTTGGTTCCCATGGCACCGTCGAAGACGAGAACCGGGCGTTGGGGACTATGAAGGCGAGTTAGGAAGGGACTGTTCATAACGGTCTGGGCAATCTGGATATAGATATTAGTGTAGGTGCAATGTATGACCACGCACAACCTGGGGTAAGGGAGTGAGGGGGCGATGGGGTGATGGGGTGAGGGGGCGCGATCGCACGATTAGACCCCATTCCTACTCTACCTTGCCTCTACAGACTAAAAGCTCGTGAACATCTGCCAACATCTGCAACTGTGACAACATTTAGATTAGCATTCCGCAAAGCTTTGACCAACGCCGCGTTAATGGTGTCTTCATCCAGATAGAAACCAATCTGACTCATGATCGCCTTCGAGCTAAATAGTCTGCTTCGAGGCGATCGCATTCTTGATCATAAGCGGCAAATTCCACATCGAGCAATTCTTTATTGGCGTAGTCGTAAGCTATAGCTGCATAACACCTTTCTTGCTCCCCTCTCCCCAGAGTGGGAGAGGGGCTGGGGGTGAGGGGTTTTTAGCTTAAGTTGACACGGATTCACACTTTTACCACTGACGTGCGCCCGATTCAATCGTAAAATTTATCCCACAATTTTAGCTAGATCCATCCAGTAATTTTGTGATTGGTGGGTTACGGCGGATATCAAATTAAAGGGTAACAATTAAAATGGTATAACCGCCTAACCCACCCTACTGGCGTGGCACACCTTATTTGATGAATTAGAATTACGCCCGGAAACCGTAGGGGCGCATGGCGTGCGCCCGATTCAATGGTAAAATCTATTCCATCATTTTAGCTGTGCCACGCCATTACTGGTGATTTTTTTTGAGGAGTTTAGGTTGGGTTTGTTAGCGTTCGTGTCGCGTTTCCAAAGGTAGCGTCACACATTCTGTCGTCAAACGTTAGACATGGGCAAGTTATCACACCGCCGCAAACTCAGCAAATACTTGCTCAATCACCTTTTGCGCCTTAATATCCAGAGAATGCCAATCTACTTCACCGTCTTCATCAATTAGGCTAGTATCAATCTCAACCTCCTGACTTTCTACTTCAGCATGAACGGGGGCGTACTCCTGAAAACAAACTTGAAAGCATAACTCCCATAAGTTAATACAAACCGAATGATCAGGCTTTTCTAAACATACCGCATGACCCGGTATCGGTGTCTGCACATCCTTGTACGTGGCTTTCCAGGTGGTTGGTTCAAGCTGCTGGCGAATATGATCAACGATACGGATTAACGCGGGTTGCATTAATAGTCCCGCTTGTTCCCACGCCTGAGTTGTTTTAAATTTGGGTTTCATTCTGAACGTCAAGAGGGAGGAATTCAGCAAACAACGATGTTAAGACTACTGAGTGGATTTGGTTTCGTGACGGGAGCCACTTACCCGTTGCGCGTGTTGGCAGTTTTCCGACGCACGCCACGTCTGTGGGGATACATGATTACTCCAATTTTGGTGAATGTGTTCATCGGTATTGCTCTGTATGCCGGATTACTGGTGTTGGGTTGGCAACAGGTTGACAGTGTTACGCTTAGTTTATCGCAATGGTTGAATAATGCGATCGCGAGTCTTCCCCCTTGGCTGAGTTTCCTGGGTGTCTTGGCGACGGGGATCAATTGGTTGCTGGATGTAGTCTTGGTAATTGGCTTACTGCTGATTACGGGATTTTTGCTCGTTCAATTTGGCGTATTACTAGGTGCGCCGTGGTATGGTCAACTCTCGGAACAGTTAGAAGAAATCCGCACGGGTCAAATTCATACGGTAGAGGTGGGCTTTATCCAGGATATTTGGCGAGCGATTTTATTTGAGTTGAAGAAGCTGGTATTGGGAATCGGCGTCGGTGTCTTGTTACTAATGTTGAATATTCTTCCAGGGATTGGCACCTTAGCCGCCGCAATTGGCGGAATTATATTAACCGCAACCGTAACTTGTCTGGACTTTCTCGACGCGCCCTTAGAACGTCGCCGTTTACGGTTTCGCTACAAGTTAGGGATTGTGTTTAAGAGTTTACCTGCTAGTGCGGGGTTTAGTTTAGTCTGTATGGCGTTAATTACGATACCCTTGGTGAATCTTTTTACCATTCCTTTATGTGTCGCATCCGGGACATTGTTTTTTTGCGATCGCGTCTTACCTAAGTTACCCCCAGTCTGATTTATGAGTAAAATGTACAATAAGGCGATAGACAGGAGATATACCATGAGAACACTTGAAACAACCGTCAATGTCACATCAGATGGTAAAATCACTCTACAACTCCCTCCCGATATTCCAGCCGGAGAGTATCAGGTTGTGTTGGTACTTGATCAGACCATTGTTCCAGAAGCATCAGAAACTCCTAAGAAACGCCCGCCTTTAAATTTTCCTGTGGATAGTTACGGTTCTTGGTCTCCTAATCTTTCCCTAAGACGTGAGGATATGTATGATGAATGGGGTCGATAATGCGGTATTTCTCGATACCAATGTTCTGGTGTACGCTAATGTTGAAGAATCTCTATTTCACCAATCGGCACTAGAAGCCATTCAAACTCGTTATGAAGCCGAAATCGATTTATGGATTAGCCGACAAGTTTTGCGAGAATATTTGACAACTCTCACCCGCCCTCAAGCTTTTGTCAATCCTCGACCTGTAGAAATTGTGATTGCACGAGTGCGATTTTTTCAAGACCACTTTCGTGTCGCTGAAGACAACGCACAAGTGATAGAACGGCTGTTAAGGTTGATGGAGGAAATTCCTATAGGTGGTCGGCAAGTCCATGATGCCAATATTGTGGCGACAATGCTGGTTTATGGAATTGATCAGCTATTGACCCATAATGTTGCTGATTTCAACCGCTTTTCAGGATTGATCACTGTATTGCCATTAGTTCGAGATGAAGGGTAGTTTTGTCGGTTGGGTTCCCTTATCTCAACCATTAACTTGAATTGTGTCCGACTATTTATAAATCAGCGATTACTCAATAAAGTGGCTTGGCTAACCTTTAATTTATCCTGCATATAGCCGAGTATTTCTAATTCCTGACCTGCGATTTCATGAAACTGCTTTGCCTCCGATTCAGTTAACTCTTTTTTCCAGCGTCCTTGACTTGACTGATCAATGGATTTGGATAATTTGCGAAACTCTTGGCGAGTATCTCGAGTGATGGTGTTCTGGGAATAGTATTGAGGCTCGATCTGTCTGGAATCATATTCTTCCCCAATAAAATTCATGATTTGCCTAACCACCTGTTCCGGGTTATTGGTTAAGTCTTCATACTTAACGTCAAAAATATTGTCATTTTCTCCCTGGTTTAGTCTCGCGTTTACACATTTTTTCCAGTAGGACGCATAGCGGACGATACTCTTTCCTTGGGGAACATTTTGGTGATGGCGTGCGGAACAATAGCCGTCTCGACCATCGCGGAACATATTGATAAACTTGGCGTTGGGAAAGTGCTTTAATAAAAACTTCAGCCTCAAAACATGCTGGGGAGTTTTTTCAATAAAACGCTGACCTCCTGTTTGGTGAGTGATCTGTTGAGTGAAGTTATCGTAAAATTGTACAATATCTGGGGACTGCTTAATTAAATCTGCTATGTCTGTAGTGGTAAATCCTTCATAAGTAAACCCATAAATATCCCGGTACATAAATAAGCCCGTTTCATACCCAAAACTACTCAAATTAGGATGAGCGCCTAAAATCAATTTTATCAGGGTTGTGCCACTGCGAGGCGCACCAAACACGAAAATATGGGGTTCCTGAGAAATCGTCTTCGGTAGGCGCAGAAAAATATTTTTAGGAATAGCTTGGGGATGCTTTAAAAAAGAGCGAAGGGCTGTAATAAGAGGCATAGAGCTAACCTTTGACTATTTTTATTCGATCTGATAATAATAAAATATTAATCGATGATAATTAAGATTTAACCTAGGCTCAAAAAAAATTAATAATTCCTTGAGTTGAATAGTGTCTTAACATTTTGTATTAATATAGAAGGATGACAATTATTTAATAATCAGGTATGGAGTACAAACAACTAGGGGAAAGCGACCTACGGGTTTCAGAAATCTGCTTGGGAACCATGACCTATGGTCAGCAGAACACTATAGACGATGCGAGAGAGCAACTGGACTACGCGATTTCCCAAGGGGTGAACTTTATTGACACCGCAGAAATGTATCCTGTACCGGGACGGGCGGAAACGCAGGGGAAGACAGAAGAGTATATTGGCGAGTGGTTAGTTAAGCAACAGCGCGATCAGCTAATTGTGGCGACTAAAATTGCGGGTCCCACATCTCGGATGAGTTGGATTCGGGGAGAAAACCACCGGATTGATCGCCCGAATATCGAGCAGGCGTTAGAAGATAGTCTTAATCGCCTGCGTACTGATTATATTGACCTATACCAAATTCATTGGCCCGATCGCTATGTTCCCTTGTTTGGCGCCCCCGATTACGATCCCAAGCATGAACGGGACACCGTACCCATTGCTGAACAACTGGAGGTATTCGCTGATTTCATCAAAGCTGGGAAAATTCGCTATTTGGGGTTGAGTAATGAAACCCCTTGGGGAGTGTGTGAGTTTTGCCATGTTGCCAAGCAGCTAGGATTACCGAAAGTGGTGTCAATTCAAAACGCCTACAGCTTGGTTAACCGCATCTTTGATATTCACTTGGCGGAAGCCTGTCGATTTAATCAGGTGGGGTTACTCGCCTATAGTCCCTTAGCCTTTGGCTTGCTGACGGGTAAATATCTCAACGGTATCCCAGAAAAGTCACGGCTAGCCCTATTTCAAGGATTTGGGGGGCGGTATGAGAAATTCAATCTAACCGAAGCGGTGAAGGAGTATGTGAACATTGCCCATAAGCATAACCTGACACCCGCCCAGTTAGCCTTGGCATTTGTGCGATCGCGTTGGTTTGTTACCAGTACGATTATCGGTGCAACCACCATCGAACAACTCAAGGAAAATTTGAGTGCGGCTGAGGTGACATTGGATCAGGATATCTTGGCAGAAATTAATGCTGTTCACGCCCGGTATCCGAATCCGACGCCCTGAGGGTGTGGGGGAGATGGGAGCAATGTAGAGACGTAGCATGCTACGTCTGGGAGCTGGGGAAGCTGGGGGAGATGAGGACAGTCATGGTAGAAACGTACCATGGTGTATCTGTGTGTAGGGGCGGGTTTAGGGACTAATATTGATGGTTTTCCTTAGCTTGGCTGCAAAACCCGCCCTGACCAAATGACAAATGACATAAGACGAATGACAAATAACCAAAGTTCCCTTTTACATTTGTTGCAACTAGCGAGTCCCGCTTTACCTGTCGGTGCTTATGGCTATTCAGAAGGATTAGAAATTCTTGTAGAAAGGGGGCTAATTAATAATCCACAACAATTGAAAGCGTGGATCGACCAAGAATTGAGCTATGGGGCGATTCGCTTAGAAGCTGCGATTATGGTACGCGCCTATGAGAGTCTCCAGGCTGAAGATTTAGAGGCATTGAAGTATTGGAATGCTTGGGCGAGTGCGGCAAAGGAAACCTCAGAGTTGCGATCGCAAAGCTGGCAAATGGGCAATTCCCTGATCCGCTTACTCGTCGAATTAGAACCGGAACTTCAGTCTGTGGCGGGGAGAGTGGGAACCCCCTGTAATTATGCGATCGCCTTTGGGATTGCCGCCGCTTATTGGCAAATTCCCCGGATGGCGGCTTTAGTGGGCTATTTACACAGTTGGGCATCCAATTTGATTAATGCTGGTGTAAAATTAATTCCCTTGGGTCAAACCGTTGGACAACAACTGCTACTCGAACTTGCTCCACAGCTATCTGTTGTGAGTCAAGAGATCGTGGTTCTAGACCAGAGGGAACAGTTACACAGTTGCACCTGGGGATTAGCCCTCTCGAGTATGGCTCACGAAACCCAATATACACGCTTGTTTCGCAGTTAGTGGGATTATGTATTGCTGTGAGTTGTTTATCTGATAGTTATATGCTACCTTAAAAGTTTTTCAATTTTGAGGAAGCTATGACCCAACGAACGCAGATCAATCTTCGCATAGACAACGAATTACTCCAAGCGCTACGCGAAAAATGTGCCGCTGAAGGCTGTACGCAGACGGAGTTTATTACCAATGCGATCAAATCGTCATTAGGTATCCCGATTACCCAAGCCAATCTGATTGAGATCGATGAAAGAATTGCTGCCCATATTCAACCCATTCGAGAAGAGTTAGATCAGTTGAGGGCAGCGTTGGGGGAATTCGCCGCCTGAGGGTGGAAGATGAAACTCTCAGGCAACAGGTTCCACCATTATCCAACTTGGAGGCAATTCGCGATCGCATCCTTGGCAACTTGAATATCGGTAGAAATGCACTCGCCTACAAAGCTGCCCAGAAAGTCCTCGATGAGTTTATTGGCGAATTGTACAGAAAATAAGTGATCACCAAAAGCGGCAACTGGTATAGTTCCTTTGTTCATGGTTGATCAACCTTGAACAATCAACGATGAACCATTTAGCTTTTTTGGTGCTTCGCGAGTATCATGTCTCTTGCGTCTGGTAATATCCCACGTTTTTTAGCGTGGGATATATTTTTTTTATTCTTTTTGCTTTTATATAATTACGCTATACACTTGCTATATATTCAGCCAAAACCTGATAATCAAAAATACTTAATATCTAGGAAGAAAGATTAATCATGTCAGGGAAATTACGGATGGATTGGGTAATAAACCTCCCCATACCTAAGCCAAATGGCTTAGGGAAATTTCCCTAAAATATAGAGCTGATTAGCCGCTGAAACGCCTATGGTTAAGAGGTTAATAGCTTGCCTTTCTGCAATAGAGCTATACGCAGTAAACTTACGCCATTATGCTGAGGCAATTAGCAGCACGATCAGCCGACAATAAGAAGATGTAATGACTTAAACCAGAAAAGGTGAACAAACCTTTACAAAAACTTTATGCTCACTTTACTGAATTGCTAGTGACATCCTCTACCATAAAAATAGAGTAAGTCTGAATGAGTTGTGAAATAGCAATCCTTGCTGGGCAAACGTTCCAGCCTCATCTGTTAAAAATCAATTATTAAGACTGGTGATAGTGAGTGTAAGCAACTTTCTCGAAACGTCTACGTAGAATTACCCAAGATACAACAAAACCTGAACTATCCTACAGCAGTGCATCTCCACAACGTCTAAGTGAGGGGCTGGCTCACGTCCATCGGTGACAGCGAAAACTGATCTAGTCTGGATAATTGACCAAATTCTGTAATATTAACGGCAAGCGCTGGATTTAAATGCCAACCCGACGAACCCAGTTGTTTATGCCGCTCTCCAAACAAGACTGTATGGAATGGTCCGAGTTGATTATCCCAGTCTGATGGTATTAGCACGACTCAGTGCAGTCTGTTCCTCCGTTCCCAACTTGGTTAGTTGCTTTCGTCATCCCTAATCACTTTCATGCTGTATTCCCAGGAGTTCAAGCTAAATTTATGACCAATCAATTCGAGCGAGCCATTGGATATTCACAAAACTGGACTGAATTTCTTAGCACTGGCGCATTTCCCTTTACCCCTTGTCCAATCGCCAATACTGAACATCTAGTGACCCAACTTTTCTCCTGCGCGAGTGAGAAATTTACAGGCTGCTTAGATATTGAAGTTCCTCAACACCAACATTGGAGTTTATATTTTTCCCAAGGTTTAATCTGTGGTGGAAGTGGCATACATCCCCGTCGCAGTTGGTTGCGCCAGCTTTATCGCTACTGTCCCCAACTGATGAAGGATAGGACTGCCAATCATTCCCAGCCGTTCCCTAGTGACAATTATGATGCCTTAGCGAAATTAGTAACGCAGGGAAAAATAGGTCAAGGGCAAATGACAGAAGTTGTCGAAAGCTATATTCTGGAAATCTTCTTTGATCTGATTCAACACCTGGAACAGCTATCTCCTGCCTCAAACTGGCAACTCAGTTATAGTCAAATTCCTCAAAACCAGATGGATTCAGCCTTAGTCACCATCGATGTTGATGAAATGTGGAGGCAAGCGTTAAAACTGTGGCGAAGTTGGCAAAGCGCCAATTTAACCGACATTTCTCCTAATTTAGCGCCTCAGGCATTAAACCCGGAGGAATTGCAACAACAGTTTTCCCAGATGCTCTATGATAACCTGAGTGGTTTGGCAGGTATGAATCAGATGTTTAAAGCGTTGCAAGGTGAAACTTCTCAAGTGACATCAGATAACCTGATTGCGGCGATGGATGGCAATCAAACATTACGGGACTTAGCTGTTCATTTGAATCGGAATCTTGTACTTCTGACTCAGCCGATCATGCCCTATATTCGTCAAGGGTTAGTTGAACTGAATCAGGTTGAGGATGTGAGTTTCAGTGCTGCACCCCTGATGAAGCGAGAATCTTCATCAGCCGAAACTCCTGCCACTCCAGTACAATCGAAATCGAAAAGTCCCTTAATTGCCTGTATCGAGGATAGCTCATTTGATTTAGTGCTGATGAATCATATTCTCACTCAAGCAGGTTATCAGTTTATCAATATTGAGGATCAGGAAAAAGCATTATCAATATTGATAGAACATAAACCTGACCTGATTTTCTTAGATTTGGTCATGCCGATTGCTAATGGGTATGAAATCTGCTCCCAAATTCGTCGGGTTCCTTTTTTCAAATCTACCCCGGTGATTATTGTAACGGGTAAGGATGGGATTATTGACCGGACACGGGCAAAAATTGTCGGCGCGTCAGATTTTATCACCAAGCCGATTAACAAAGATAAAATGCTCCAAGCATTACAAACCTATTTTCCCCAGTCTCCGGTTAACCAGTTTCAGGATAAATCAATGTTTGCTGATTGGTCTATCCAACCGCCGATTCAATACTCTCTGATGTAAGTAGGGGTTGCTGAATAAGTATTGTGGTGAGGTGAGAGAATAGGGAATTGTTTTCCGATGACTTTAATTAAACCCTAAATTATTGGGCATGATTAAAGCGGTGAATTGATTTGCATTTGAATTAAGCATGTCCTAATTTTTTGGAGCATCCCGTTTTGGACAAAGCATTTACTAAAGCAACGCAATTGTAAAGGTTTCAGCCCCATTCAAAGAGCCAACGTGCCAAATGGGGATGCTCCCTAATTTTTAGAATAAAAGGCATAAAACAAACGATAATTGTTTGTTGTATTTTTCGTTTTTAGCAAAATAAAATCAGGTGATTTTATTACTATAATAGGCTTTAATGTTGACAGGGATAGCTTATTATAAGCTACAATTGAGTCAGCCATTTATATTGCTAGTGTATCATGAAGCACCTAATCAACCGACTATAGTGAACTCCAGCTCGAGAAACGATTATTTTTTGATTTCATTGCAAGAAAAAGTCATCTATTTCTATATGCCGATGACTGACTATAAGATCTGACTTAATGAGACCCATCATAAACAAAAATGCTTGCTCCTTTATCTGTTCGTTCAACTCATTGGCCCATAACGAAACATGATGTTGTTTTTACTACAGAAGAACTGCTCAAACGTATTCAATGTTGTGCAAGTCAGCAATTCACGGGTCAGTTAGATTTCAACATAACTAATCCTCAACAACAGCAGTGGAAGCTATTTTTTAGTGTTGGCAGTTTGATTGGTTGTGACAGTAAGGTACATCCGGTGCGTCGTTGGCTTCGTCAGCTATCATTACACTGTCCGGCGATAGCGGTTAATGCTGTGACTCAAGATGGAGAAATGATTCGCTATCAAGATTATGAGTCATTAGCCAAACAAGTGAAAAAAGGACAAATCCCCCTGGGACAAATGGCGGCACTTGTTGAAGGTCACGTCAGTGAAGTTCTTTTTGATATTATTCAAGCCGGTGAAAAACAAAACTATCATTCGGGGATTTATCTAAGCTACCGGGTCATTCCTCAAGATTCCATCGATTTAGGGTGGGTTGTGGTACGGGCGGAGCGCGTATGGCAGCAAGTTTTTCAGGATTGGCAAGCTTGGCAACAAGCGGGTTTAGCTGACATTTCACCGAATCTTGCGCCCAAAATTTTGCAGGCGGATCAGTTACGTCAGCAAACCTCACCTTCTGCTTATCGGAATCTAACAGCCTTTGCTGACGGGACACAAACGCTTCGAGATTTAGCGGTTAAGTTAAAACAAAGTCCTCTGCCTCTAACTCACTCAATTGCGCCCTATATTCGGAAAAATTTAATTGGATTAATTGAGGTTGAGGACTTAAAGGCGTCTATTTTACCTCGTAAGGTTGTTGAATCTCAAGCTCAGGAAAATGGCAAAACTTCATCGTCTAAGCCTTCTCGCCCGTCATCCTCCTCTAAGTCAGGAAATACGGTAATTGCCTACATTGATGATAGTCGAATTGACACTCAAATGATGGGTTATATTGTAGAGGAAGCGGGTTATAAGTTTGTTTCGATCCAGGATTCCGTGCAAGCCCTAGTTAAGCTTTTGGAAAATAAGCCGGATCTGATATTCCTGGATTTGGTGATGCCTGTCGCTAATGGCTATGAAATTTGCTCTCAAATTCGCCGTGTTTCGGTTTTTCAGGATATCCCTGTGATTATTCTGACCGGAAATGATGGCATTGTAGACCGGGTGCGTGCCAAGATGGTCGGGGCTTCGGGTTTTTTGCCGAAGCCGATTACTCAACAAAAAGTATTGAGTACTTTGCAGAAGTATTTACCGACCAAATCTGTACCGATGAGTAATTGAATATTGTTCAGTATTTATGGCTGAACCAAAAACTGCAAAGGTTGTGTATCACAAACATTGGATTAACTATGACAACTGTTCTTTTAGTGGAAGATAGTGTAACCGAAACCCAGGTGCTAACTCGTTATTTAAGACAAGCCGGATTTAACGTGATTAGTGTGACAAGTGGAGAGGAAGCGCATAGAAAACTTCAAGCTCAAAAACCTGATTTAGTGATTCTCGATGTTATTTTACCGGGTCAAAGTGGCTTTGAACTTTGCCGCGAGATTAAAACCAACATCGACACGAAAAAAATCCCTGTGGTCATTTGTTCGACCAAAGGAACGGAAGCTGACAAATTATGGGGGTCAATGCTGGGTGCTGATGCCTATATGTCTAAACCCGTAGACCAACAGGAATTAATGAAAATCATTAATAAATTTACGTTGGTTTAGCGGTTCCCTGTTCCCTGTTCCCTGTTCCCTGTTCCCGAAAAAATGACAAATTCACTTGACTCAATCCTCTTAACCACGAGTCTTGATTCACTCACCCTTAAACCTTCACCCCCTCAAACACAGCGGCGGTTACTTCGCTTTCCTCTGAGTTACCAAGATAGTGCCCTATTGCCCTTGGAACAAATTGGGGAAGTACTACGGGTGAATGTAACAGACATTCTGCCTGTTCCGGAAATGCCCGGTTGTGTTTTAGGGATCTGCAACTGGCGTGGCGATATGCTTTGGTTGGTTGATCTGAGCCAGTTGTTGGGCTATTTATCGTTAGACCAACAAGGGCAATTAGCTGATGTTTTGGTGGTTTTAGTGGTGCAGGTGAATGAGCAATCGATCGGACTTGTTGTTTCCCAAGTTAATGACATCGAATACCACAATTTACAACATTTGCAGCCTGCTGTTCCGGGTGTATTTCCACCTAAACTGTTGCCGTTTATTCTGGGTTCCCTCCCTGAAGATCAGGGCATCGTTTTGAATATTAATGCCATTAGCCATTATCCCCTTTGGCAAATGCATCGTGAGTGAAGAAAATGCTAGGGGCTAATTGAAAATTTAGCCAGGGCGGGTTTAGTTCAATTAGGGGTTTTCTCCTAAACCTTATAGGTAAAACCCGCCCCTACACACTCACACGCCATACCCTCTTTCCCAAGTGGAGGGTCAACATTTTCCCGATCGCAGACGCAGATCGCGGACCTATTAGGACTAGACACATCGAATTATGCAAGAACTCGAACAATCCAAACAAGTACTCAACCCGGATGTTGAGAATGATTCCGCTCAGACTGTTAGTAATGGCGATCGCATGACGGATGAGTCTCAGCCGGAGATGACAACCATTGAGACTTATTTTCAGGAACAACGGAAGTGGTTATTTACGGTGGCTCAACGGATGCGTCGTGCATCCACGATTGAAACTGTTGATACGCTGCTAGAAACCACTGTGGCTGAAGTGCGGGAGCATTTCCAGGTTGATCGGGTTCTGATTTATCAATTTCAGACGGAAACCGAGGGCGTGGTTCGCGCTGAATCTATGGTTGCGGGGTATACTCCCTGTGTGGGTGAATCCTTACCCGCGTTAACCTTTGGCGCCAACAGTCAAATCGAGTATCAGCAGCAACAGGTTGTCACCCTGAGTCATCTGTATCAAGGCGTAACCAGTCCCTATCAACTGCAACTGCTGAAACGGTTTCAAGTCAAAGCCAGCTTAAGTTTACCGATTCTGTTCAGTAAACAAGTCTGGGGGTTACTAATTATTCAGCAATGTTCCGCAACCCGCACCTTCCAAGACTCCGAGATTAACCTGCTGTATCAGGTGACAACGGAACTGGCGCTTAACCTACAACCGGGAGAACTATTTAGTCAACTCCGCAGCCAAAACAAAAATACCAAAGTTGTCGGTCAAGTCGCGGCGAAAATTCTCAAGAACATCTTGCGATCGCTGAATATTCCCCAAGTCTTTAGTAACGCCACCCGGGAAATCCGTCAACAACTAGAGTGCGATCGCGTGGCGGTGTATCGGTTTAATCAAGATTGGAGTGGGGAATTTATCGCCGAATCCGTTGCTCCCGGCTGGGTTCCCTTAGTCGGTCCGGATATCCAAAAAGTTTGGGAGGATACCTATCTCCAAGAAACCCGAGGCGGACGTTATCGTAACGAAGAAACCAATGGCGTGAATAACATTTACGCGGCTGGGTTGACGGATTGTCACATCGATCTGTTGGAACAATTTGAGGCAAAAGCGTATGCGATCGCGCCGATTTTTGAGGGAGACAAACTCTGGGGATTACTCGCCGCCTTCCAAAACTCCGGTCCGCGTCAATGGGACGCCTCAGAACTGAATATATTGGCATTAGTCGGGCGTCAGTTTGGTGTCGCGCTTCAGCAAGCCGAATATTTGGACAGTTTACAAGCGCGAACTGGACAATTAGCAAAAGCGGCGGAACGGGAACGCACCATCGCCCGGGTGATCGAGAAAATTCGTCAAACCACAGACTTAGAAACGATTTTCCAAACCACCACCAAAGAAGTGCGTAAACTGCTGAATATTGAGCGCGTCACCATCTATAAATTCCGCGACGATTATTTCGGTGATTTTGTCAGTGAATCCCAAAGCGGAGGATTTTCTCCAATTGTGGGCAGTGGTTGGGAAGATCCCTATCTCAACGACCATCGAGGCGGACGGTTCCTCGACAATGAAGCCTTGGTTGTGGATGATATTTACACCGCCAATCTCACCGATTGCCACGTCGAGGCGTTAGAAAACTATGGCGTTAAATCCTGCGCCGTTGTCTCGATTTTCCAAGGGCAAAAACTGTGGGGATTACTCAGTGCCTTTCAAAACACCAGTACCCGTCATTGGGAAGACGGCGAAGTCCAATTACTCAAACAAATTGCCAACCAACTCGGTGTCGCCTTACAACAAAGCGAATATGTGCATCAGATTCAGGTTAAATCGGAACAACAGGCGAAAGAGGCGGAACGCGAACGGGCGTTAGCCAAAGTCGTGGATAAGATTCGTCAACCCTTCGACATTGACAAGATGTTTGAAACCACTACTCAGGAGGTGCGGCGACTGCTGAATGCGGAACGGGTAACGATTTATAAGTTCCGGGATGACTATTTCGGCGACTTTATCTGTGAATCCGAGTCGGGCGGATTTCCCAAGTTAGTTGGGAGTGGTTGGGAAGATCCCTATCTGAATGAACACCACGGAGGATGTTTCCGAGACAATGAACCCTTCGTTGTGGATGATATTTACCATGCGGATCTCACTGATTGTCATATCGAGGCTCTAGAATACTATCAAGTCAAAGCCTGTGCGGTGGTGTCTATCTTCCAAGACGACAAGCTGTGGGGATTACTCAGTGCCTTTCAAAACACCAGTACACGCCACTGGGAAGACGGTGAAGTCCGACTGCTCAAACAAGTGGCGTCTCAACTGGGGGTGGCGCTGCAACAAGCCGATTATTTGCAGCAATTGCAAGCCAAATCGGAGCAACTGGTGAAAACCGCCGACTTGGAACGAGTCACGGCTCAAATTATCAGCAAAATTAGCCAATCTCAAGAGATTGATCAGATTTTCCAGTCAGCTTGTGGGGAACTACAAACCTTTTTGGGGGCTGATCGCGTGGGGATTTATCGCTTTGACCCCGAATCTGGGTATGATCAGGGAGAAATGGTGGCTGAACGGGTTGTCGCTGGTTTCCCCTCTGCCCTGTCGATAACAGTTGACGACCACTGTTTTGGCGAAAAATATGCCGAAATCTATCGCAAGGGACGGGTTTGGGCAGTGGCGGATATTGATCACGCCAATTTAGCCCCCTGTTATATTGATACCCTTTCCAAATTCCAAGTGCGAGCCAATTTGGTCGCCCCCGTTATGCAAGGGATCGAATTGTGGGGATTACTCTGTATTCACCAGTGCAGTGGTCCACGCAAGTGGAATAACCAAGAGACCGAATTTGTCAAGCAGGTGGCGTATCAATTGTCCATCGCCCTGAAACAATCCCAGTACCTGCACCAGTTACAAGACCAATCCACGCAACTCGCAACGATTGCCCAAACCCAGGAAACGGTATCCAGTGTCCTGAGTAAGTTGAGCTATGGCGAGGATATCGCCACCATCTACAATACATCCACTCGTGAACTGCGGAAACTACTCAAGTGCGATCGCACGGCGGTTTATCAGTTTGAACCGGATTGGAGTGGCGTGTTTGTAGCGGAGTCGGTGGCGACGGGTTGGACACCCTTAGTCGGTCCGGATATCCGCACCGTTTGGGAAGACACCTATTTACAGGAAACCCAAGGGGGGCGGTATCGGAATCGGGAAAGCTTTGCGGTGGATGATATCCATACCGTGGGTCACTCCGATTGTCACGTTGAAATCTTAGAACAGTTTGAGGTCAAAGCTTACGCCCTCGCCCCGATTTTCGTCGCTGATGAGTTATGGGGAATCCTCTGTGCTTATCAAAATAGCGGATCGCGCCATTGGACGAGTACCGAAATCACCGCATTGACCCAAGTCGCTCAAGGCGTAGGAACGGCATTACAACGCCTCTACTACTTGGAACAGGTGCAACAGCAGTCAGATCAATTCGCCCAGTTAGCGAAACGGGAAAGTAACTTTATCAATCTGCTGTATAAAACCGGACAACGGATTGCCGAACGCTTACAGAAAGGAACCTTAAACCCAGAGATTCTGTTGCAGGCGACGAGTCAGGAATTGCGACTTCTGCTGAATGCGGATCGGGTGGCGGTGTATCGCTTTAATTCTGATTGGAGTGGGCAATTTGTGCTTGAAGATGTCGGGGGTTCCTACGTCAAGGTTGTGGGGTCGCAACTGGCAAAGGTGAGTGACCCGGTGTTGCAACAAAGCGAGGGCGGTGTGTATCGCCAAAATCAGACTACGGCGGTGAATGACATTAGCCAAGCCACGGAGTTGACGTTTAACCGGGAAATGTTGCAGCAGTGGGGAACTAAAGCGTACATGATCGCCCCGCTATTCCAAGGGGAACAACTGTGGGGATTGCTAGGAGTGTATCAAAACAGTGAACCCCGCACCTGGGAAGAGGGCGAGGTTAAACTCTTGGCGCAGATGGCGACTCAGTTAGGAATTGCTCTCCAGCAAGCGCAATCCTTGGAACAAGTGCAGGAACAGTCGCAGCAACTGATGGAGGCGGCGCAACGGGAGAAAGCGGCGAAGGAAGAATTACAACAGGGGGTGATTCAACTGCTAATGGCGGTACGTCCGGCGTTACAAGGGGATCTGACGGTACGAGCGCCGATTACCGAAGATGAAGTGGGAACGGTGGCGGATGCCTATAACAATACCCTGCAAAGTCTGCGGGCGATCGTCCAACAGGTGCAGCAATCCTCTCGCCAAGTCGCACAAACCTCCCAAGCCAGTGAAACCGCGATCGCCGGATTAGCGCAACAAGCCCAACGTCAATTCCTGGCGCTGGAACAAACCCTGGAACAGATTCAGGTGATGGTGAATTCTACCGAAGCAGTGGGGGCTAGCGCTCAACAGGTGGAAGAAGCGGTGCAACAGGCGAACCAAACGGTTCAAGCCGGGGATGAGGCGATGAACCGCACGGTGGATGGGATTATGGATATCCGGGAAACCGTGGCGGAAACCAGTAAGCGGCTGAAGCGTTTGAGTGAATCGACGCAGAAGGTGTCGCGAGTGGTGAATTTGATTAGTAATTTTACGACTCAAACCCAGTTGTTGGCGTTGAATGCGTCAATTGAAGCCACCCGCGCGGGTGAGTATGGACGAGGATTCGTTGTGGTTGCGGATGAGGTGCGTTCTCTGGCGCGTCAATCGGCGGAAGCGACGACGGAGATTGCTCAATTGGTGCAGGAAATCCAGATGGGTACGGCTGAGGTGTCATCGGTTATGGAAACGGGGATTCAGCAGGTGGCGTCGGGTACAAACCAGGTGAATGAAGCGCGGGAGTATCTGTATGCGATCGTGGAAGCGACGAGTCAGATTAGTCAGGTGGTAGCGGGAATTACCCAAGCGACTCAAGTTCAGAGTCAGGAGTTGCACTCTGTTACCCGAACGATGACTCAGGTGGCGACGATTGCGAATCAAACGGCGGAAAATTCGATGGAGATGTCTTCATCGTTCCAAGGTTTGTTGACGATGGCGCAAAATCTGCAAATGAGTGCGGATCAGTTCAAGGTTGAATAGTCTGTCATTTGTCCTTTGTCATTGGTCATTTGTCCTTTGTCATTGATGCTGTAGGGGCGGGTTTCACAACTATCGTTTTTTCTCGCACCTGGGTGTGAGTAAACCCGCCCCTAAACCCAACCATTTAGTCAGGGCGGGTTTTGTACAAAGGTTATCATCACAAAATTCAACCATTTAGTCAGGGCGGGTTTTGTACCAAGGTTATCCGCAATAGCGAAAAGCAAGTTCCTAAACCCGCCCCTACAAACCAGAATTATTGAACCTAGCGTTGGGTCAAAATTCAACCATTTAGTCAGGGCGGGTTTTGTACAAAGGTTATCCGCAATAGCGAAAAGCAAGTCCCTAAACCCGCCCCTACAAACCAGAAT
The DNA here is from genome assembly GCF_040220555.1 of Coleofasciculus sp. C1-SOL-03. Lineage (NCBI taxonomy): Bacteria > Bacillati > Cyanobacteriota > Cyanophyceae > Coleofasciculales > Coleofasciculaceae > Coleofasciculus > Coleofasciculus sp. C1-SOL-03. Next base: position 89,428 of record NZ_JAVJUO010000171.1, on the reverse strand, counting down.
TCTTGAGCCTAGCGTTGGATCAAAATTCAACCATTTAGTCAGGGCGGGTTTTGTACCAAGGTTATCCGCAATAGCGAAAAGCAAGTCCCTAAACCCGCCCCTACAAACCAGAATTATTGAGCCTAGCGTTGGGTCAAAATTCAACACTTAGTCAGGGCGGGTTTTGTACAAAGGTTATCCGCAATAGCCAAGCTAAATCCCTAAACCCGCCCCTACAAACCAGAATTATTGAACCTAGCGTTGAGTCAAAATTCAACCATTTAGTCAGGGCGGGTTTTGTACCAGCGTTATCAGTAATAGCGAAAAGCAAGTCCCTAAACCCGCCCCTACATCCCTCACAATCCAACAGTTTTCCCATGAACGATCCAAATATTCGTGAACAAAGTTACCAATATTTTCTGGAAGAAGCGCCGGAACTTATGGGTATTATTGAACAAGAATTACTCGATTTACGGGCTAATTTTAGTGTTAATAAAGTTCATCACTTAATGCGAACCACTCACACCCTCAAAGGGGCGGCGGCGAGTGTGGAGTTGGACACCATTAAAACGGTGGCTCACTCGTTGGAGGATATTTTTAAAACTCTGTTTAATCCCGATGTCGTGATTGATGCGGAGGTGGAGGCGTTACTGTTTGAAGGGTATGAATGTCTGCGCTTACCTCTCACGGCGGAAGTGATGGGGGGAAAGATTAATGAGGCGGAAGTTCTCGATCGCACGGCGGCGGTGTTTGCTAAGTTGCAGGAAAAGCTGGGTGATTGTTTTGAACAACAAGCCAATATTCCCAGTTCGTTGGAGTTAGGATTTGATGTCACCCAATCTATTTTTGAGGTGGGGGTAAGTCAGCGGTTAGAGGAAATTACCGAGGCTTTGGCGAGTAATAATCCGTCTGTGATGGCGGACACCTTGCGATCGCAGGCGGAGGTGTTGCTGGGTGTGGCGGAATCGATGAATTTACCGGGATTTGCGGCGATTGCCAGTAGTGCGATCGCGGCGTTGGAGAATTATCCAGATCAGGCTCAAATGATTACTCAGATCGCCCTAGCTGATTTGCAAGCGGGACAAAAGGCGGTGTTGAATGGCGATCGCACTCAAGGGGGTCAACCCTCTCAATCCCTGCAAGAATTGGCGGGGATGCTGGATGCTATTCCCGATCATGCGCCGCTGGAAGCCGCACCACCGCAGGTGTGGGAAGGGGATCTGAGTGATCCAGAGGTTAGTGCAGATGCGGCGGATTCAGCTTACCCCAATGAGGAGTTTTTGGAACGTCCGATCACGGATTCGGCAGATTTTCAACTGGAGGCGACGGATTTGACGCCTTTACTGGATATCGATATCAATGAGTATGAGGAGGAGAGTGTATCCGAAGCGGAGACAGAAGGGGTTGAGGAACCCGATTCGGCTGACTTATTGGATAGTGTTTGGGGAAATATCTCGGTTTCCGAATCAACAACGGAGGAGGATATTCAGGTAGAATCTGAATCGGAATCCGAAGAAGTGTTTCCCGTCTTCAAGACTCCAGCCAATAATTTTCAGGACTCAATCCCAGAATCGATACCGACTCCTCCAGTAGACGCGGAAGAACCGTTAACGAATTATGTTTTACCTTCGCCACGGGGACAACAAGAATCTGTTCCGGAAACGCAGCCGCAAACGGTGCGGGTGAATATTGATCATTTAGAACATTTAAATTATGCCGTTGGGGAACTCTTAACCTACCAAAATCGCCAATCCCTCCAGGATGAGCAATTGCAATCAGCGGTTCGTTTAGTATTAAGTCGGCTGCAACAGCATCAACAACTCTTGGATGAATTGCAAGATTGGCATGACCGTCAATTGCATCGATCGCGACAAAAACGGATGAATCTCAGGGGGAAAAGGCGTCGAGACTGGATCAACGAAAACCCATCATTAGCTTGGCAAACTCCCCAGACGACAATCCCGAATCAATTTGACCCGTTAGAACTGGATAGTTATAACCAACCGCAGCTTTTAATCCAGTCGCTGATGGATGATACCGCCCAACTCACGGAAGCAACGGAGTCGATTGAAGTTTTTGCCAGTCAATTTAATCAAACCTTTGACAAACAACGGCGACTGCTAACCAGTATCCGTGACACATTGATGGAGGCGCGACTGTTACCGTTAGGTACTTTATTTAGACGGTTTCCGCGAGTGTTACAACAGTTAGAAGTCACCCACAATAAATCTGTGGAACTCTACATGGATGGGACAGAGGTATTAGTGGATAAAGTGGTGGTGCAGAAACTTTATGACCCCTTACTGCACCTGATCCGAAATGCCTTTGATCATGGGATTGAGTCGCCAGAGGTTCGCCAAGAATCCGGCAAAACTCGTCAGGGTACTATTGCCATTGATGCCTATCACCAGAATCGATATTTGGTGATTGAAGTTCGGGATGATGGGCAAGGGTTAAACTTTGAGAAGATTCGCCAACGGGCGGTGGAACAGCGCTTAATCGACGCCGAAAAAGCCAGACAGTTAACACCCGCCCAACTCGCTGAGTTTCTGTTTGAACCCGGCTTTTCCACGGCTTCCGGGTTAAGTGATTTATCCGGGCGGGGAATTGGCATGGATGTGGTGCGTTCTCAGGTGGAATCCCTGCAAGGGTCAGTGACGGTATATTCTCAACCGTACTATGGAACGACCTTTCGGCTGCAAATCCCCCTAAATCTGACCATCGCCAAGCTACTGTTGATGGAGGCGGGAGGTCAAACTTATGCTTTACTCTCAGATGCGATCGAACAAATCATTATCCCGCCACCGGAACGACTGCGCTGCTGGGATGAGGGGAAAGTGCTGCGATGGGGTACTGGCAAGGATGAGCAACTGATCCCGATTTTTTCCTTGGCAGAGGTGTTAGATTACCATATTCCTCAACCGAAAACCTTAGTATTGTCCTCTCAACGCCCGTTAGTTGAGCAAACTCCGAAAATGTCGGTAATTTTAATCCGGTGTCAGAATCGGCTATTAGGCTTGGAAGTCAACCAGCTTGTCGGGGAACAGGAATTAGTGATTCGTCCCCTAGGATCGATGATTGCACCTCCAGATTACGTGTATGGCGGCTGTATTCTGGCAGATGGTGGGTTAGCCCTGGTGCTAGATGGAACAACATTAATGCAGTCGATTGCTGATCAGCAGACGGCAAAATCCTCGCCAGAGTTTACCGCTGATTTTCAATCCTCAATGGTGGCTTTAACGGGTTCCACCTCCGTTGCATCCGATCAACCCCAGCGACAATTATCTCCCTCCCGCCCAGCGGCGTTACCTGCTGCACCTGAACCGCCACCCCCTACCCCAACCCCCAGGCGATCGCCCCAACTGGTGCTGATTGTCGATGATTCGATTACCGTGCGCCAAAGCTTAACCTTTACCTTACAAAAGGCAGGCTATCAGATTCTCCAGGCAAAGGATGGGTATGAAGCCATTGAACAACTGCAAAATCAGGGGGAAATTCAATTAGTTATTTGTGACATTGAAATGCCGCGCATGAACGGATTTGAGTTTCTTAAATACCGCCAACAGGAGCCAGCATTAGCGAATATTCCTGTTGTCATTTTAACCTCTCGCAGTAGCGAAAAACACCGTTTAATTGCGACTGAGTTAGGGGCGAATGATTATATCACCAAGCCATTTCTCGAACCTCAGTTGTTAGAAACCGTGCAGCAATTCATCAATACTTAGATGGTTAGAACGTTCTGAAATTTTCTACCTAGAGAGAGATAAACGTGCTGCTGTCTTTTGCATTCTGTCCTTTATTAACCAATGAACCATGACCCCTGACACCCAAAAATATATCGTCTTTAAGATTAGCGACTCTCTGATGTCATTGCCCATGGATAACGTGTTAAAGGTGCTAAACACACCATCCAATGAGACTGGTTGGAATGCCATGGGATTACTGCAAATTGGAGATTATACAATTCGGATTGTCGATTTACATCAACAGTTAAATCCTGACCATGACACCGATTCAACCAACTTGCAATCCTTTTTAGTCATTACCAACCCCATAGAAGGCGATCTCTTTGGCATTATCGTCGATGAACCCCCCAATTTAATTGAATTAAATCCTGACCTCATTCGTAAGTTACCTAAATATAACCGTCGCTTACCGATGGTAAGTCATGCGGCGGTTCTCCAGGAGAATGAGCAGAAAACTACAATTTTTATGTTAGATTTATATGAATTATTTAATCCAGTTGGATAAGCTTTGTCATTTGTCCTGCGTCTTATGTCCTTTGTAAGAACCGTAGGGTGCGTTAGGCGTAATCACTCCTATTTATTGTCCTTTTCATGGGAATGTCGCCGTAACGCACCATGATTCGAGTCAAGGCAAAGAAAGAACCGTATAACCGTAGGGTGCGTTAGGCGTAATCACTCCTATTTGTTATCCTTTTCATGGGAATGTCGCCGTAACGCACCATTATTCGAGTCAAGGCAAAGAAAGAACCGTAGGGTGCGTTAGGCGTAATCACTCCTATTTATTATCCTTTTCATGGAAATGTCGCCGTAACGCACCATGATTCGGGTCAAGGCAAAAAAGGGCTAAATGCCCTTACTACAAACGGCGCGATCGCACTCCTCACGACTGATGAAACAGTTAGCGTAACGCTCGCCCATCTGTTCCTTTTTCGATACGTTGAACAAACGGCGAAGTCCGATCATGTTCTACCTCAATGACAGCTAAAATTCCTTCCTCAACAGGGACAGCACGCCACAGGGGAAAATAAGGTTCAATCTCAGGAAAATTACCGATACGGTCTGTCAACCACTGGTACATTTCCCGTGAGGGTACAATAAGCAAGCCTCCAACAATGCCTATAGGCTACAAAAGCCCAACCTCAGTCTGATTGACATAACGGAGAAAACTTGGCTCATGTCTGTTACCCATCCATTGTTTCAAGCCATCGGTATCAAGTCCGATGATTCAGTCGCGATTAAGCAATTAGCGTCTAAAACAGGTATTTCTGTTGAACGACTTAGATACTACGATAAAAATAGAATTTTGCCCTCAGAGATAGAGTTAGAAAAAATTCATTTGGTGACAAATATTCCGCCCCTAAAACTTAAGTTTTTAATGGGTTATCTGGATCGGAAAACCATTGCCGCCATACAGGATAAGGCTGAAGAAATTTATGAACTTATTAAATCTGATCGTCCATCATTGCCTGCTGATACAACGACGCCAAGATTAATGCTCGAAACTGATTATGGACAGTTATATCAGGGAGATTGCCTAGACTTGATGCGCGACATGGAAGCAGAAACGGTTGATTTAGTTTTTGCCGATCCCCCTTTTAATCTCAGTAAAAACTATCCTTCAGGCATAGATGATAATTTAAACGAGTCGGATTATTTAGAGTGGTGTGAAGCTTGGCTAACTGAATGCATTCGCATCTTAAAGCCTGCGGGTAGTTTATTTCTCTGGAATCTGCCTAAGTGGAATAGTCACTTATCTGGATTTCTGAATAACCGCCTGACATTTAGGCACTGGATATCGGTTGATATTAAATACAGATTTCCTATTGCTGGACGGTTATATCCTTCCCATTATTCACTCCTTTACTATTGTAAAGGGGAAAAGCCAAAAACTTTTCATCCGGATCGGCTTCCGCTAGAGATATGCTCAAACTGTTATCAGGAGTTGCGCGATTACGGAGGCTATAAACATAAAATGAATCCTAGAGGTGTCAATCTAACCGATGTCTGGTATGATATTCCACCTGTTAGACACAAGCGTTATAAGCAGCGAGAAGGAGCGAATGAACTTTCTATTAAACTGATCGATCGGATTATTGAAATGGCATCTGATCAAGGAGATATTGTTTTTGATCCCTTTGGTGGTGCAGGGACAACTTATGTCGTCGCAGAGATGAAACATCGCCATTGGCTTGGTATTGAGATTGGTTCTGTCGATGATATTTTAAGCCGTTTCCAGAAACTTGATCAGGAACGTGACTATTTACAACAAATTCGAGAGGGTTATAATTGCCTGTTTACTAACAAAACAGTGAAGGTAAGGAGGGAGAAGGGACTCTGGACTTCGGAATCGGTGAGAGAAAAAGCCCAGATGTGTGGAAAAACCCAAGGGAAGCGGAATCAGAAAGCCTTAGCTATTCAAACTGAACTGGATTTCTCAGGAATTAATAATCAGTCAAAGTGAATGGGAATTGCCCAAGTAAGCGATCACACATTTTGTAGTGGCGTGGCACAGCTAAAATTGTGGGATAGATTTGACGGTTAAACCGGGCGCAAGTCCTTGCGCCCCTACAATTCTAATCCACCAATTAAAAACCGTAGAACTGTAGGGTGCGTTAGGCGTAATCACTCATATTTGTTATCCTTCTAATAGAAATGTCGCCGTAACGCACCATGATTCGGGTAAAGGCAAAGCTAGATCAGGGCACGATAATATCGTGTCCCTACAAACGGCGCGATCGCACTCACAAAAATGTGAATTATTCTGAGCCAAGGATCAACAATCTTTCTGGAAAATCTACGACAAGTCGTTTAAGTTGGAGCCAATAACTCTCTGCATCTTGGTTATTACTGGCTCACCAACCCGTAAATCCTGTATCCAGAATTGCTTGAATTGGAATACTATCACCATCAACGGCAATTAAACCAATTTCAAAAATCAACTCTCCCTTACTGTTAAATTCGCCTGAAATCATATCCTGCCGCAAGTTTCCGTCTGATTAATACGCATAATGAGACGTTTAGAATTAGGATGGTTTTCACGAGCTTTTTTTCGAGCAACGGTTTCATCTGGATCAATAAAATAATCTCCGCTTTCTGGCTCTATGACAATAAACCAATCGTAGTAATTTTTGATTAGTTCAGGTTGAACTCGGTCAAAAACAACACGACAATTTCGATAAAATATTTCATTTTCTGCGCGACGTTTTGCTTTCTCTTCTGGCGAGAGACGACGTTCAGGAAATACTCGTCCTTTACGGACGCGATTAGACGATAACTGACTCATATTGGGTTCTACTTGTCTAAGATAAAAATAAGGATAATTTTTCTGTTTCGTTGAATATATTATCATTTTAGGATTCGCGATCGCATCAAACGAACGCTACCACGAGTCAGACTCACCAGTCGGGGCGCTAGATCAGGGCACGATAATATCGTGCCCCTACCGGATCAATTCGCGTAGGGGCATGGCATTGCCATGCCCTATTAATTAGGTGGACAGTTAAACGTTACCGGACAGCCATTGTCAAACTCTCGATCAGGATAACCAAATAGATAGAGTGGATCACGGGATTGAATCGCCCCATCCAAATACACACAAGGCGGATTGGCATCAATAGGAAGCGTCACCCGCAACAGAGCTAAATCATAAGGATCAGGAAGCGATTCCTCCACCACCGCCTGTGACCAATTCTGCTGCATCTGCCAGCGTACCTGAATCGATTCACCCTTCGCCCCTTTGACCACATGAGCGCAGGTGAGAATCCATTCTGGAGCGACAAAAAAGCCTGTTCCCCAACCTCCGGGAAGGGAAAGCTTAACTGTGCATTGTTGCAGCAGACTCTCGACGCGACTCAGGGTTTACGGTTTAGGCTGGGCTTCCCATACCAAATTTTACCGTCGCCTTCTTGGGTCTAGCTTTTTTCAGGGGTGCGGCGACCATCTGTACTACCCCCTCGATCGCATCAGCAACAGGCTGAAACTGCTTGGCGTCAAAGCTGACATCTTCTCGCCCCGTGGTTGTCACCTCAAAGAAAGCGATCGCCCCATTGGGAAGTTCAACGGGAACGGTGTCACTGCGGGATTCGGCAAAGGTCATTTCATCTGTCTCCTCAATTGAGTTCTTACAATCTAAAGTGAACGGTTGAGATTAGGGAACACCTCGGCTTACCTCGGCTTCGCTCGGTAACACGCTCGGTGTATAACAGGGAACAGTAAAGAATGTCCTACTAATGGTACTGACTTAAGGCTGCACCCTACGGAATATCAAGGGTTTGGGCGAGCTAAAATTGCTTAGCTCAGTGCTATTCGTCTTTGTACTTCTATGGTTAATTTTAATCTTTTCCTTCCCCATTTCTCCAATCCTTCAAACTAAGGTATAGGTCGAGACGGTGGCACTTGCAGCTCAGATGAAGCCGTCAGCGTTTGGTATAAGCGCTCCGATAAGATGCGGTTGGCTTCCTCGGTCAAATGAATGGCATCCCAAAACGCCCGATCAGAAAAATCGTTATAAATATCGTAGAAGTTCAGCGTTTTCACATTTTCGGGATACCAACTTTGAAGCTGATCCAGTGATTTAGCTAAAGCAACATAGCCATCTTGGATTCGTGTCTGATAATCTGCTCCTAATTCAACCAAAATTTCCTGCTCTCTGAGTGAAATCTGTTGATTACCCCCACGACCCGTAATTTCGGGTTGTACGGCGATAATTAAAGGAACAGATGCCCCAGTTGCCAAGCGAATCATTTGCTTGTGGCGATCGCGATAACGGGTAACTCGTTCTTGCAGTTCCTCTGAGTTAGCAGGAAGATAGTTGGCTAGGTGGGTTGTACCATTCAACGCCGCTAAACTCAGGCGACTCACCGAGGGTTGGGGACGTATGATCCAGTATTGAGTGGCTTTCACCAGATAGGTGTTCGTCACCACAGAAGTTAACTCTTGGGAGAGGTGCGTCCAAAAATGTCCAGAGGCATCACTGAGAAAGGTTTCAATATGAGGAATATCCGTTGCCATGCGATCGCTCGGTAGGAGCAAGTCCATGTATCCATCCAAAACCATAATCGCATCTGGTTGATAGGACAAAATCTGCAACGCTAACTGAGCCAATTCATTCCCTGATGCATACCCCGGTACAGCCGCATTAATCACCCGATATTGACCATCTTTAATCTTAGGCGGTAATGCCAACGCCTGTTCTAAATCCGGTTTATAGAAGGGCAAATCTGTCGGTCGATATTTCTCCGGAGAACGCTTCTGTTGAGCAACCCGTTCATTCAGACGCGCTTCCAGTTGAGCCGCAATGGTGGCTTGATTACTGGGATTCCATTGACCAAATGCTGTTGATCCTCCCAGCAAAAAAATCCGAAATTCATTGTTGGGTTTGTCTAGGGGAACAGGTTCAGTGTCGCGGAATCCTTGGGGATTAATCTGCCAAAAATTGCTGGTTTGCTCGCCTTCAAGCTCATACCCTACAGCGAGACTCCGGTGGGCGGCGAGTCGCCCCTGTTCGGATAACCCCTCGTAAGGCTGGTCATTTTCATTCAAAAACTTGAGGCGATAAACATTCACGATCGCTGGTTCACCCTCGTAAGCAGCTAACTCAGAGGTTTTGCCCAAAACACCAACCAACAGCCGAGTGGACAATTCTAGGAGAATTAAGATAATCGGAATCGCTAAAATAATCGCGAGTAATGGGAAGGGGCGGCGGCGCTTACGGTAGGTGCGACGGCGGCGCGACTTGAACATCAAATACTTTCCTCAAATCATCACAGAATCGGGCGGCTGCGTTGCTAAACTTAACACGGATGGGGTCATCAGACTGACATTAAAATGGCAGGGTTACATCTGAGCGTGGGTTAAAATCCATAGTTGTACAGAACTATCCATTATACCTATGCCCTGCAAGCTACTCTTTGTCTGCCTTGGTAATATTTGCCGTTCTCCCTCCGCCGAGAACATTATGAATTACTTAATTGAACAAGCGGGATTACAGGAGAGTATTGTCTGTGACTCAGCGGGGACGGGTGATTATCATATTGGTTCTCCTCCCGATGAACGCATGACTCTCGCCGCCAGCCAACGGGGAATCATCCTCAAAGGGAAAGCCCGACAGTTTCAAATCCCTGACTTTGAAGCGTTCGACCTAATTTTGGCGATGGATCGGGAGAATTTACGCGAGATTCTGTTTCTAGATGCGACGGGGAAGTATCGGGATAAAGTGCGATTAATGTGTGATTTTGCCACTCGCCATCGGATACGAGACGTTCCTGATCCCTATTATGGGGGTTCAGAGGGATTTAACCAAGTGATTGATTTACTCCTCGATGCTTGCGAGGGATTATTGGAGTATGTGATTAAAACCTATTCCCTACCCGCCAAAGGCAAAGTTCAATGAGCTTTTTTGAGAAACTCAATCATGCGATCGCCCAAAATCAAAGTTTACTGGTTGTCGGACTCGATCCTAACCCGGAAATGATGCCCAAGCGTTACGCCACTGGAGAATATTCCGGTGATCTGATCGATGGGTTAAGGGATTGGCTACACTGGATTATCCAGCAAACAGCGGATTTAGTCTGCGCCTATAAGCCCACATTTGGCTTTTACAAAGCGTTGGGCGCACCGGGACTCAACTTATTAGAACAGACACTCGCGGCGATTCCGGACTCCATCCCGATTATTTTAGATGCCAAACATGGTGATTTAAACACTAGCACCGTCTTTGCCGAAACCATTTTTACGCGATCGCGGGTGGATGCGGTTACGCTGAGTCCTTATTCTGGACAAGACCACATTGCCCCCTTTTTAATTTATCCCGGTAAAGCCGTCTTTATTCTCTGCTGCACCTCCAATCCGGCGGCTGTTGCTATCCAGCAGTATCCCCAACCCCAAACACCCCTTTATCTGCAAGTCGTGAAGGAAGCCAAAACCTGGGGCGCACCCGAAGATTTAGCCCTAGAAGTTGGCACAACCTCACCAGACATATTGGCAAAGATTCGGTCAATTGCCCCAGAACGCTTAATTTTAGCCCGCAGTATTTGGGCGGAAGGAGGGGCTGAACTCAATCAAATTTTAGCGGCTGGGTTAAATACCAATGGTGAGGGATTATTAATTCCCGTTCCCCAGGATATGTTAGCCACAGAAGAACCCGCCGCCGCCATCCAACCCCTGCGAGAGAAGATTAATCAAGCAAGAGGGAAAAAGATTCAACAGGGTTCGGCTTGTGAGTTATGGACGCCCGATGTTTGTTTTCTCGAAAGACATCCCCATCAGGATTTAATTCTGCAACTTTATGACATTGAGTGCATTCTATTTGGCGAATTTGTCCAATCATCTGGAGCCGTTTTTCCCTACTATATTGATTTGCGGAAAGTTATCTCCAATCCCCAACTATTTCATCAAATGCTGAGTGCTTATGCCGAGATTCTGCAAAATTTAACCTTTGACCGAATTGCCGGGATTCCCTATGGGTCATTACCCACCGCCACCGGGTTATCCCTGCGCCTGAATCACCCGATGATTTTCCCCCGCAAGGAAGTGAAAGCCCATGGAACGCGACGGGTGATTGAGGGTCACTTTGAGCCAGGGGAAACGGTAGTAGTTGTGGATGATATTTTGATTAGCGGTAAGAGTGTGATGGAAGGGGCGGCAAAGTTGGAGTCAGGGGGATTAAACGTGCAGGATATTGTCGTATTTATTGATCACGAAGGCGGGGTAAAAGATAGATTGAGAGATAATGGTTATCAGGCACATTCCGTGTTAACAATTTCAGAAATTACCCAAACCCTGTATCAAGCAGGACGAATTACTCCGGAACAATTCCAAGCATTTAACCACAGTATTCAATAAGTGAACCTCCCACGCCTTAATTTAAGTTCGTTCGTAGTTGCGCTTTAGCGCCATAAACGCTTTACGGCTGACGACCAAGGTTTCTATAACAATCTCTGCATCCTCACCGAAATCTATCGCAGAAACCCGGTTTCTTGCCCCCACCCACATCTCAGAGAGGAAAGCAGTTCATCGCTTGGCTTCCCACGGATTAACCAAATCAATTCCACAATCCAAAAAGTCGCGTATGTTGCGGGTCGCTAATGTTGCCTAGTGAACTCGGCAAATGGCTGCAATTTGTGCATCAAATTGTGAGATGGGGCGACCGATTTGTTTACGGTAAGCTGCTATTTGGGAATAAAGTTCAGCGGCTTTTTGATCGAATGCTAAAATTCGCTCTGCCAAGTAATCCTCAAAGACGATCAATGCTCCGTCGAGCAATTTCTGTCGTCGTTGTCCTTCTGGGAGAATTTGAATACCGTACAGAATTTCGGCTTGGGTAATGCTGGTTGTGTACAGTGATGCACCGTTTTGGCTAGCTAACCATTCGCGGATAACGCTCGAACCCCTCGGCTGAATGAGTTCCGAAATCACATTGGTGTCGAGAAGAATTTTCATGGTTCGCCAAACAGGGTTTCGTCCACTCGGATGGGTTCTCGTGGCTCGATGGGAATTTCGTTGGGTTCGATCTGGCTGAAGTGTCGCTCAAAGACTGCGATGAGCCACTGACCTTCGTTTTCAAAGTTTTCGGGTTGGAGTTCTGGGGCGGGTGTGTGGGAGGTTGGGTGCAGTTCGCGATCGAGAAGCTCGAACAGTTTTTGCTTGTCGGTAGGGTTGAGTTGATAAATGGCTGGCAAGAGTTCATTGAGTGTCATGTCTGGCTCCTGTTGTGTTGTATCTACTATTTTGCCTTCTGGAAACATCAGGAGTGCGATCGCCAAGCATTGGGTTGAATTGTTCCTCAAACGTTATTAGTGCTTCCCCGGTAAATGTGGCTAACGCTTTCCCCGTCGCCAAGTGCCACAGTTCCAGCGTCTGATCATCAGAAGCGGAAGCAGCCTATAATGAATTTAATCGTAATATTGAGCAGGACATTCTATGACAGCAAAACGGCTAGAAATCGAGGGAACTTGGGAAGAGATTGTCAGCCATTCCGATGCTTTAGCTGGATGTCAAGTGCGGGTTACTGTTCTTTCTGACCCAACTCAGTCCTCATCTCCAACAAGCCCTCTCCGCTTTCGTTCCGGTTCTGGTCGCTCTTTCCTCAGACACGCCGGAACTTGGTCTGGTGATGACCTAGAGGATTGTCTAAAGATGGTTTATGAGACTCGTCGCCCTCTGGAGTTTTAATGGTGTATCTGCTAGATACAAACGCTTGTAGTCGGGTTATTCAGGGAGATTCAACGGTCATCAACCGCATTGTTGAAGTCGGGGAAGCACAGGTCGCGACTTGCGTGATTGTACAAGCAAAACTGCTTTATATGGCGTATAATTCTGGGCAAAAAGCTAGAAACTTGGCTCAGATTAAGGTGTTTCTAGAAGATATTAATGTCTATTTTATTGATGAAGAAACTGCTGATATTTATGCTCAATTTAAGGCGGAAATATTAGAGCGTTTGGGTCCCCAAGAAAAAAACAAACGCAGAAAAACCCGGATTGAAAATTTAGGGATTGGGGAAAATGACTTGTGGATTGCTGCGATCGCCTTACGAAACCAACTGACTATTGTTTCTAGGGACAGTGATTTTCAAAGGATGCAAGCGGTGAAGCCGTTCGCTTTAGAATCCTGGTGATCGTTTTTATTCCACATCCCAGAAACCCGGTTATCGAGGAGGTATTGCATTAGAAAATTTCCGGTTCGCGAGGGGGAAGCCGTTCATCCCGATAGGACTCGAAAGCGGGGAAATCAGGGACTCCTTGATATGACAAAATCGCCTCTGGCCATTGGGACACTGAAATGGGTGGCGTTTGCATGGTGCGGCGTAACACTTGCACAATTAAAGTAGGCAGGGGAATATTAGATTGTGTGGCTTGATGGATGAGGTCTTGTTCGAGGTCTGGCGGTAGGTCGATGGTAATTTGCATCGGTGATTTTCCTCAATTTATCTTATCCCGCTTCGAGATTTTATCACCCTCCATGATAAACTCAACGAGAATTAAATGTCTGCGGTGAGGATGAGCTTGCCAAACAAGGACTGTAGCTTTTAATCGCCTCAAAACTCTCTTGAAATCCGGGTAAAAATGGTTAAAGCTATTGCTGTCCAATGAATGAGTTCCGAAATCACGTTGGTGTCGAGAATGATTTTCATGGTTCGCCAAACAGGGTTTCGTCAACTCGGATGGGTTCCCGTGGCTCGATGGGAATTTCATTGGATTCGATCTGGCTGAAGTGTCGATCAAAGACTGCGATGAGCCACTGACCTTCGTTTTCAAAGTTTTCGGGTTGGAGTTCTGGGGCTGGTGTGTGGGGGGTTGGGTGCAGTTCGCGATCGAGAAGCTCGAACAGTTTTTGCTTGTCGGTAGGGTTGAGTTGATAAATGGCTGGCAAGAGTTCATTGAGTGTCATGTCTGGCTCCTGTTGTGCTGTATCTACTATTTTGCCTTGTAGAAAAGTCAGGAGTGCGATCGCCAAGCATTGGGTTGAATTGTTTCTCAAACGTTATGACAGCAAGTCAGTGACATTCGTGTTAAGTAGAGGCTATAGATTTATGGTTAAATCGGGCGCACGTCGGTGCGCCCCTACAATTATAATCATGAACCATATCGAAGGAAATCTTCAAAAGCTTCAATTTTAATTTGAGAAACGAATTTATTGGCGGCACTTCTAACTAAGCTAGACTGCTGGTCGTATAGTTCCTTGTTTGATATAAGCTGAAAAAGAGCGTTATACCAATGCAAAATTTTTTGCTCTGGAACAAACGGAATAATTGTTTTATTTTTGTTCAAACTATGAGCGACTCGTTCAATCGGCTTCACGGGCAACATAAAACCAGTTCCTAGATTAATCTCTTCAATTCCTCCTACATTACTGGAAATCACAGGAATTCCTCGAAGCATTGCTTCAATAATAATCAGTGGAATATTTTCTAGCCAGAGTGATGGGACTAATAAAATACGAGTTTGAGATAAAATTAGATTAACATCAGAAGATGGTTGTAGCAGGTAAATATTTGAAATACTTTCAAGCCATACTCGATCTTGATAAGTCGTTCCCCATGTCGGAACTGCGGCAAATTCCAGATCGGGAAATTGATCGGCTAGTTTTATAAATATTGAAATACCTTTTAAATGGCAGGGGTTAACTAAAGTAATAAAACCGTATTCAAAATTTCCGAAGTTGGGAAATGGTGGTTGACCATACGCAGGTAAATAAATAGTAATTGGTTGAATATTTATCCAATGATGGACGTAATCGGCAAGGAATTTACTGTTAACAACAAATGCGTCTACTTGCTTCAAGATAGATGTTTTTTGACGATCAGGATAGAAGGAGTAGAAACCAAATGGCAATAATGATGGTGTTTGTGCTATGCAAACTACAGGACATTTACGAACACTTAGAGATGTTTTAAGCAAGACCTGTGTAATATCCTCAGCGGCAACTATTATGTAGTCAGGCTGAAATTGATTGATCTGATTTTTTAAATACCAACTAATTCTTTTTTCATCTGATACAGCATGAACTTCAACACCATTTAGGTGAAATATATACGCTCCTTGATTGAGAGTACAACGGATACCATATCTTTCTTGTTCCTCAAAAAATTGCTTTTCTGTTACTCCGCCAGGAGGCTCGCCGAAAGCAGGTACAATAACCACGACTGAGTGCTTTCGTAACGCCAAAGCCTCAGCCAAATAACGGATAGTTTTATTGGCTCCACCTAATGGAGGCAGATAAGGCATATGCATTGTAAATAAAAGCTTCATACAATGTCCTTATTTAAGTTAAATCCTAGTTAATCAATCTGCCAACAATTTCGATAATTGATTGACCACCATTTGTACCTATATTTTTTAAATATTGCTGTTTATTGTTTTCATAAATATCGGCTTCCATCAATCTACGTTTTATCAATGTATAAAAATTATGTTGATAATTACTTAAGGACTGATAACAAGAATAAAATTCATTCAAATTATTAATTACAGCATTGACTTCTTTAGATTCATCTAAATGTCTTTTATATGTACAAGTTTTTCCATAATAATTATAGTGACATACAGGACTTTCAATCCCTGCATCTATCAAAGCCATAAGTTGTAAATACTGGGTAGAATTATGAGGTAGGAGTAGCACAGAATGTTTACCCAAATAAACAGTTTCATAAAAAGTTTCTATTCCTGGCGTTGTGATTACTAAGTCACTCCTACCGATACAAGACAAAAAAGCATTATGATCTAGGGTTCATAATCCAAAAAAGAAAGTAGTCTGTCATAAAACCCTTCAATATTTAAGAGTCCACAGGCTTTTCTATGAAATCCAAGTTGAGTCCAGGTTGCCACTTCACAAAATTCCTCTAATGTTCCTAATCCTCCTGGTAAAGCAATAAAGGCATCAGACAGATCAGCCATTAGCGATTTGCGCTCGTGCATTGATCCCACAACCCGCAGATCGCTTAATCCAGTATGTGCAGCCTCCTTATCTACCAATGCTTGTGGAATTACTCCAATTACTTTTCCACCAGCAGCAAGTGCAAAATTAGCTATAGCACCCATTAACCCTGTGTTGCCTCCACCATAAACAAGGGCTATTTCGCGTTTTGTCATCTCAGCACATAAATTTTGTGCAGCCTCAAGGTAACTATCACGAACACCAAAGTTGGAGCCACAGTAAACACAAATACTCTTCATCAGTTAAAGCGAGCGCTTCTGGTTAGACTACAAATTTTATTGGCTTGGCTACAAGCTGCCTTAATTTATAGTCATGTTTTCCAGGATAAACATTCTCAATAATTTGCACAGTAATAAAAGGTGTAATTTAGTACAGATTTTGACCTATATTTTTTAGCCGCAAATTGCCAAAAAAGTATAGTTTAGTCTTAAAAAGTTGCAAAAGTGTGCAAAAGGTAGTAAAATTACCAGAAACCAATATGCGGATCGCCGATGGATGTCCACGAAGTCCTGGAATGGGTCGATGAATTGGTGTTGACCAAAACGGGATCGCACTTAAATAGCTTGCAACAGGCAGTATTATCAGGGGTCTGGAATAGTCAAAAATACAGAGAAATCGCGGATGACTATCACTGTACTGAAGCTAACGTCAAAAGAGTAGCAGGCAGTTTATGGCAACTGATATCAGAAGAATTGGACGAAAAAGTTAATAAATCAAACTTCCGCGCTACAATGGAACGCTATTATATTTATAATTCTAATGTTGGTGATTTTGCACAGAGTAAATTTTGGGGAAGTAACATCAATCTCTGTAGAGAAAATTGGCATTCTGACGAAACTATACAAAACCGATCGCGCCCCTCAAACGCCACCAGTACCAAACCCGAAAAACGCCACGATTTAACCGAAGCACCGGAATGCGATCGCGTCTACAACCGCACCGCAGAACTAACCACCCTCAAACAGTGGATACTCCACGAAAAAATCCGCATCGTCACTATCTTTGGATTACCAGGTATCGGCAAAACCACCATTGCCAGAGAACTCGTCGAACAAATTAAAGATAATTTCGATTATATCCTCTGGCGCAACTGTACCGACACCCTGACGCTGAAATCTCTAAAAACCAACTTAACTCAGTTCTTTTCTCAAGACAGAGAAACCCAACTCCCCTCCCTAATCGACTATCTGCGATCGCATCCCTGTCTAATCATCCTCGACGACTTCCAAGAACTATTTACCCCTGGAGAATTAGCAGGTACATATCTGCCAGACTGTGAAAATTACAGCAAATTCTGGCAACAAATTGCGCGAACACCTCACCACAGTTGCTTCCTCCTCATGAGTTGGGAAAAACCTACAGAAATGGCTATCTTAGAAGGAGAAAATCGCCACTGTCGCACGTTACAACTTGATGGTTTGGCAAAGTCGGCGGTGGAAATCTTGACGAACAAAGGCTTAACCGATGAGGATAAATGGTTGGAACTGATCGAACGTTACAGTGGCAACCCCTCCTGGTTAACTATAATCGCCTCTACCATTCAAGATTTATTTAACGGTAGCGTTAATCGCTTCTTATCCTATCCCAGTCTATTTCTGGGAGACTTAGAACCCAGATTGCAGGCACAATATCAACGGTTATCTGAATCTGAAAAAATGGTAATGCTGTGGTTAGCGAACCAAAACGCGGTAGACATTTCCGATAAACCTGCCGAGTTAGCGTTGTCTGATTCCGATTTTTTGAAGGCGGTACAGTCTTTGAGGAAAAGGGGTTTAATTGAAAAAATAACCGATAACGGATCATCGCTGTTCGCCGTTCAAGCTTTAGTTAAAGCCTATGTGAAAGAGAGATAGAATGCGCTAACGGAGGCGAGACAGCTTTCTCAACTTTCAGTTATCAAGATGGTCAGGGCACGTTCTATGGCTTCCTCTTCTGTGGTACAAATTCCACTGGCTAGGATGCGATCGAGCAAATTACGGATATCTGGACGGGATAAAATCTGATAGGCTTTGCGTTCAGCATGGCGTTGTTCTAAAGCGGTTGTTAGCGTCATCACATCTTGATGAATATCGTCAGCCGATAGTAATTCAGTATTGGGTTCGGGAACTTGTTTAGTCATGGTTTACCTTCCGTAAGTTTCTGCAAGGGTTTCAATTAATCGATCGCTGTAATAAGTGCCTTGTTGCTGGCAGGTTTTGAGGTGTTGCCTAATGTCATCTTTGGTGAAGATTCCGTCGTATGTACTCAGACAAGGAATTGTAGCATCCTAAACGAAATTAAGTTAAGACGGAACAAATTATAGAATAAAAGGATATGAGTAAAAAAACTACTCCTCATTTAGAGGCAAAATAGAGATAAACGCTGAATTGCCAACTATCCCCATGAGTTACTGTCTCAATCCTAACTGTCCCACTCCCCAAAATCCCGCCGGAACCAAATTTTGCCTCACCTGCGGGTCAAAAGTACGCCTCAAGGAACGGTATCGCACGGTTCAACCCTTGGGACAAGGCGGTTTTGGGCGAACGTTTTTAGCGGTGGATGAGGATAAACCCTCTCATCCCCCCTGTGTGATTAAACAGTTTTTCCCCCAAGCCCAGGGAACCAGTACGGTACAAAAAGCGGCGCAGTTATTTACTCAAGAAGCAGTACGGTTAGATGAGTTGGGCAAACATCCCCAGATTCCAGAACTGTTGGCGTATTTTTGCCAAGATAATCATCAATATTTGGTGCAAGAGTTTATTGAGGGCGAAGATTTAGCCCAGGAGTTGGCAAGAAAAGGTGCGTTTACAGAAGCCCAAATTCGCGATGTGTTGAATAATTTGTTGCCTGTTTTACAATTTGTTCATCAGCATCATGTGATTCACCGCGATATTAAACCGGAAAATATTATTCGTCGAAATCGCGATAAGCAACTATTTCTGGTCGATTTTGGCGCATCAAAAGTGGCGACAGGTACAGCGTTAGCCAGAACCGGGACAGTGATTGGTTCGGTGGGGTATGTCGCACCCGAACAAAGTATCGGGAAAGCCGTGTTTGCGAGTGATATCTATAGTCTCGGCGTGATGTGTATCCATCTGCTAACGGGAATCCATCCCTTCGACTTATTTGATGTTAATCAGGGGGTTTGGGTATGGCGACAAAGGTTGAAAAATCCAGTGAGCGATCGCGTGGCTAAAATTTTAGATAAGATGTTAGTTAATGCGACGAATCAGCGCTATCAATCTGTAGCGGAGATACTCCAGGATTTACAGTCTCAAACCCCTGTGGCTAAGGTTAAATCGGCAAAACCTGCACCTCCTCCGGCTTCAGCGCCAATTAAGTCACAGCCGAATCCGCCTCAATATGGGAAAGGGTTAGATAAAGAATTAGCGGATTTGAAGTCTGAGTTTTTGCAGCCGCCGACATCTAAAAGTACGCCGCAAAAATCGACACCGCCGACTAAAGGTTCTGCCAATACTCAAAAAACCCAAAGTCAAATGGACAGAGAATTAGAGGAAATTAAGTCTCAGTTTTTGGAAGAATAGGTTGTCGTGGTGTGGTATAGCTTACGCCCGGAAACCGTAGGGGCGCACCGACGTGCGCCCGATTCAATGGTCAAATCTATTCCCCTATTATTGCTGTGTTACCCACCATCGTGGGTTGATGAAAGAGATTTAACAGAATCAAGGGCTAAAGCCCTTACTACAAACAGGAATTAAGGCGGGTTTTTTTGTTCATTTAATTTAGTGGTGAGGAGGGCGGGTTTTGTTGTTCCGTTATCGGTAAATAGCGGAATTTAGTCCCTAAACCCGCCCCTACAGTGGTTAAACCTGCCCTACAATTTAGGCGTTGACTTTATCCAACAGATTAGACGCGATAAACTCCCATTCTTGATTCAATTCACCGTTAAATTGTGACTGTCCACTGCGTCTGTACCAATAACGGGCGTTGCTTAAGTCGCCTTCTTCGCGGTGAAGATAAGCATGAACCCATGCACTATCACTATCGCTGGCATTCTGCACGATGTCATGCGCCCTGTGCCAATCCCCTCTTTTGTCATACCACAACGCTTGCAGCGCTTTGGGTAATTCAGAAGGACATTTTTCCTGTTTCGCCGTTAATTGGGTAAATTCATTCAATATCATAGTTCTCATAAAATCCCACATTTATGCTCATCAGCTTGATCTATTATAAAATCTGTTGCCGTATAATACAAATTACGGCTTGATTGACTTTCTAATCAGCAGCAGGAATAACAAAGCGAGCAAACCAATAGCGATACCAAAAATAATACTCCATAAAATTGACCAGATAAATGGATGTATGGGTAAGGAAAAATCAGGACGCCATTGGATGGGAATATCTTGGGTGAGGGGATAGCTGGAACCAAAGATGCCTTTGGTACTCTTCCAGGGAATCGTCAGCATTACCCAAACCAATCAGGGAATTCCCTTCCCCATGGCGATCGCCGATTTTCTGGAAAATCGCCAGAGACTGCTGATAGTAATCGATTGCCTTTTGGTACTCTCCCAGGTATGTGTAAGCATTGCCTAAATTACCTAGTGAATAACCTTCCCCTTTGCGATCGCCGATTTCCTGTGTAATCTCCACACACAGTATAAAATAATTTATGGCTTTTTGGTATTCTCCAAGCCGATTGTAAGCATTACCCAAACTACCTAGTGAATAACCTTCCCCTTTGCGATCGCGGATTTCCCGATAGCGAGTTAATGCCTGTTGCCAAGACTGTAAAGCCGCTCGAAATTGGCTATTGTTATACTGATGCGTTCCTTGATCAAAGAGTCTATCTGCTTCTGCTTTTGCTATTCGGCGATACTCCTTCTGCCATTTTTTAGCCATATTTCTCAACCTATCACGCTTTGTTGAGTTTGCTGTCTCCGGTTATCTCCCTTTTTTAGCATAGTTTGCACCCAACCTGCTGCTGATTGGTTTGTTTTGGATGCAGACAGGCAAAACTAAGTTAGTAATTTAGTCGAAGTAGAAGTGACAGCCAACCAAGTAACTTAGATGGTGTCCTCTAGCCAAGACTTGATCCGGGTTTCGAGTGCCGCAACATCTTCGGGACATAGTTGGCGAATGCGACTATATTGTTGTGCGGCTGATAGGGCAAGTATTTTTCGTCCTTCACCCGGAGAATCGAGAAGATTTTGCTGTTGAGCAAAGGGGAGAAAGTCGGTTTCTTTAGGATTTATTTCCTGACGGATTGCTTGCCAATTCCACTCTTTAGGTAAGGAATGACCAGCCAACACCCAAACTTCTATTTCTTGCCAAGCATTTTCGGCTAAAAATAAACGATTACTCGTTAAAAGGCTACAGGCGAGGTTCTCTAACTTATCGAGAGACTGTTTTCGATTTACATTTCCATCCCGATCAACACAGAGTAGAAACAGATCGACCATTCCTTTATACCGATTAATTATTTCGGCTATTCTTTCCCATTTCAACGCTTCACTGATACCTCCAAGCAGAGGATCTTGGCAAATTCGGACTTTAGCCTTCGATTTCCCAGCCGCCTTGAGCATTGCCTCAATAATCGGCTTGAGCATATATTGATCTTTGCGGAAATCTTCAGGAATAACCAGTATATTCATACTACTGTTTCCTCCTCTTCGAGGAAGTAAACCGCATCTTCTAACCATCCTGATTCATGCAGGCGGGCTAAGTCTTGTTCTTCAATTAAACGCTGGGCATCAGGAATATCTAGGAGCCGTTTAATTTTGGCATCCAATCGATCGGGAAGGCGATAGGTTAAACAGGCAGATTCTAAGGATTGTTGACTGAGAAGTCTGAGCAATTGAGGCGAGTGAGTTGTGGCGACAACTTGAATGTTTTTTTGGTTGACTTGATGCTCAATGAATTGAATCAGTAGATTTAAGCGAGTTGGATGAATTCCATTGTCTAGTTCCTCGAAAAAATAAAGCTGATTGGGTTTACTGACTAATAATGCCGCAATGATAGCTAAAAAACGCAGGATGCCATCGGAGGCGCTAATCGCTGATATTTTCTGTCCTGTTCCTTCAATCAAAGTCAGTAATATTTTCCCGGTAAAGTCGGTAGGAAAGTCAAAATCTACGACATCCATTGGCGTGAGTTCCTGTAACCATTGAATCAGTGCTTGTTTACCTTGGGGTTCAACACAAATACTCTGAACTACACTGGACAGGTTCTCGCCGCGATCGCCTAACGTCGTTTGACCGGGTAAAGAGGGTATCCGCATGGCATCAGGGTTTAGGTCTAAAAATCGCATTGAATGAAACGTCTCTAGCGTAGCTTTAGCCTTGCCTCGAATTGAAGTCGCTGGAACCAATGCTTCTCCCTGAATCGGAAGATTTGTCGCTAGTTCCGCTAGCTGTGATACAACAGGTTGAGAAGGAATAAAAGGAATAGGGCGGTTGAGTACTGGATGATCCAAAACTGTAACAATTAAGCTTTGATGTCCTGAATCAATAGTTGTTCTGGCTTCAAAAAGGTTAGTTAATTTTTCATTAACGATATACGGAGTTTTATCCGGAGAGTCTAAATTTAGTTCAATTCGATAACTTGATTCTAGCTCCGATGTCCCCTGTTGAATCAAACAAGAAGCATCTAAAGTAAAAGAGTTCTCAGCCTGAAAAGTGACTTCTCGCGTACCGCCCCTAATCCCCCGCCACTGGAGAATTCCACTTTCACTATATTTTTCTCCCAATATTTCAGCTAGGTTATATCCTCTGGAAATACCATGAAGAAAACGAAAAGCCTCTCGGAGATTACTTTTGCCAGAGGCATTGGTGCCAATCAGGAGAGTAAATTTGCCGAGATGGATCTCAGCATCTTTAAAGTTTTTAAAGTTTTTTAATCGGAGTTGGGTCAGCATTGCTGTTTTTAAGCTGTGAGTTATCCAATAAGTATAGTAATCAATAGTAAGTCACATTGTCGGGTGAGTAGAGTGAAGTGTAAGGCACTATTTTTTAAGGTTTTGATGGGTTTCCGGGCTTCAGTTTATGGTAAAGTCAGCGCAACGATGAACCGGCGCTAAAGCGCAACTACAAGCGCAACTACAAGCGCAACTATGAATGAACACAAAAAAGACCCACTGGAGGTCGTGGGTCGTCTAGTCTAGTGCAACGCTTTTATACTACCGACTGTACAATGGGGGAGTATGGGTTTGGCTCACAGTGTTCTAGTGATTTTAAAGTGACGGGAGTGCGATCGCGATATCACAGAACTTGTTTGCTCACTCCCTTGACTGCTGTACTGGTGTTGCGTTGACTGGGATGGGGATGCACCGACTAAGGAGAGCGATCGCCGTAAACCTGTTCAAAGTGAGCATCAATCGGTTCGCAAAAGTTAGTCACGCCTTGGCTGAGAGCAGACATCAGGACGGGTGTTGCTAGAATCGCCGGAAGTAGCGGTGTCCCTGCTAAGTATTCAATCACCTGAGAATAAGAGCCATTGAGCAAGTCTTGGCGAAACTCCGGCTTACAAATAACTGCACGGCATTTTTTGGCTAAATCGTCTAACCATCGAGCATTATCGCTTTGGGGTTGTTGTCCGGCTCGAATCGCGAGTGCGATCGCGGCGTCTTCTAAATCCCCCTCGCAATCCTCAATCGCATCCAGCGCTTGCATCGCTTCGGGGTTATGGGAAAGCTGAGAACGGAATCGGGCAATTTCTTGAGAGGTCACAATAGTCATAGTTTCTTTTGGGCAACTGACCCAGCCTGGAATAGCTATAATCAGATCTTGCACCATTCTCAGTAAGCCCGAAAACCTGTCCGGAGTTCCTCAAGGCAATTGCTCTATTACACGCCCAGCAACAGATCACCAATATCTGAACCATTAAGCTGGCGGGCGATTGCCAGTCGAGCTTCTAGTTTGGCAACACTGAACTGATTCCGCAAGTATTCTAAGTTAGCCACAGCGTTCGCCTTTTGATTGGTTAACCGCATTACGGTGTTAAGGGCGTGCTGATATTCCAAATTCACCTCTAGTAGCTCAAATCGACGCGCTTTGCGTTGTGATTCATTTTTTAACTCAGAATCAAAGGCAATTTGCTTGTCGATACTGGCTTCTAGGCGATGAATATTAAGTTGCACCGCCTGAATTTGCGAGTCCAAATCATTAACAGTTTGAGCGGCTTGTGCGATCGCGGCGGGGTACTGACTCATGTTCATCGTCAATCTTCCTGTATGAGAGTATCAATCTGGACAATCCTTTATCCGGTTATCCAAGCTAGTACAAGAAGGCAGAAGTCCGAAGGCAGAGGGCAGAAGGCTATAAGCCTTATGGTAGCTGCTTTTAAGGAGCTTGTTAACTGATTAGTTATTTCTGCCGCGCTGCACTAGACAGTTAACCGACTACGCCACCCATTCCGAAGGTTGGGAGTTGAGTGTCTTGGTGGCTCCATCCTTGGAATTCCTTTGAGGCTGAGGATTTGGGGCTTTCTCTAAAAGGTTGACTTCAATATTCACCTCGACTAAATACGATCCCGCTTCATCCCCCACGGCTTGGGCGATTAAACTGGCAAAATCCGGGCGTTCTGCGGTGATCGGGTGGCGTAGGATGCGTTGTTCCCACTCGTACTCGGCGTTGGGGTTGATGCTGAGGATGTAATGCTTAATCATGGCGACAATCTTGAATGGTTTAGGGGGTCAGGCGTTCACGGCGTAAAATCTTGGATAGTTCCATTATAGTACACTTGTACTGTAATGGCGAGGGCTTTTGGGGATTGGAGGTGTAGGGGCGGGTTTCACTGATAACGTTTTGGACAAGCCAATAACGTTATTAAACCCGCCCTTATAGGGGTGCAAGGAAGAGATTCAACCTAGCTAATACCCTTGGTGCGTTACGCTTCGCTAACGCACCCTACTCCCGTGACCCAGCTAAAATTGTGCAATAGATTTTACGGTTAGAATGGGCGCACGCCGTGCGCCCCTACAATTCTAATTCACCATTTTAGGTGGGTCAGCCCACTACAATAGTGGAATAGATTTTACAGTAAATAAAAGACGTAGCCATGCTACGTCTTCCTAAGCATGAATGATTTATTTTGACAGTGAACTGTTTCACTAAATCGATGCTCTATTCCATTTCAGCATACTCTGCCTGAACGTCGTGGAGACTATTACCATTAGAATGACCATTCGGCAAGGATTGCATCGGTAAAGTGTTATTAAACCAGAGCGCTTGCTGAGGCAATGAAAGCAGGATTCCCGCTTCATCAAACGCCACTTTTAGACGACGGCGGAATTCTCGCGCTACTTCCCATTGTTTTAAAGGCTGGGTTTTAATCCACACCCGAATAATAAAACCGCGATCGCCAAAATTATCAACCCCTAAAATATCGGGTTCATCTAGGATACGCTCCCGCCACATTTGGGTCATAATCATCTCATGTGCCACCTGTCTGACCAAATCCAATGCTTGATCAACATCGGCTTGATAGGTAACGGGAATATTTAAATCGGCGCGTGACCAATTACTCGAAAGATTTGCCACAATTCTAATTTCACTGTTGGGAACCGTAATTAATCGTCCCTCAGCATCTCGCAATTGAGTAATCCGGAGGTTGATTTTTTCTACAAATCCGCCGACGTCTCCCACGGTAATTACGTCACCAACGGCATACTGATCTTCTAAGAGAATGAAGAAACCATTAATGGCATCTTTGATTAAGTTTTGCGATGCCAAAGATAAACCTAAACCAATGATCCCAAACGCGGCTAAAAGGGGACCAATATCAATCCCAATTGCCACCAGCGCCACTAAAAATCCAATTGCACTCCAACTTACGGTGATAATATTTTTGGTCACCCCAGAAACCGTTGACACGCGCAACTGCGCTCGCTGGGCGCTTTCTGGTGTCAATAAATGATTTCTGGCAATGGCAGATGAGAAGCGATCAGTTAAGGCATAAGATAAACGGATGATTAGGTAGGTTCCCAAGCTAATAATTCCCACGCGCACGGGAATCCGGAAGCTGGAAATAATTAAAACCGGTAGGAATCGGGTGTAAGGAAATAAATTAAAAATGAAAAAACTTCCCCCCACCCAAATAACGCCTTGAGTCACTTGTAACAGGCGATGTAAAACTTCTTTGACATTTCGCTGTTGATTTTGGGTCAGTTGAGTGGATATTGGCTCGGCGTTCGATTCAGAAGGCTCTAACAGTTGTTTGGAGCGTTTTAAGCGGCGTTCCCAACGAGAAATGAGCAAGCTGGCAACAATCATAGCGACGCCAGTACCAACGGCAATTTTAATTCGATTCCTCAAAACGTCGGGTTGCCGTTCCTGTTTTGCCTGAGGAAGTTGTTGTTCGATCTGTTCGATAATTTGGTTAGTTCTTTGTTCAATCATCAATTGACTGGGACTCTCTTGGGTAAACCCCTCTTGAAGCTTGGCGTCTTCATAAGTAACGCTCATCAAGCGTACTTCTTTGAACAGCTCACCTGCCTCATCTAGGAGAGAGATGTAAATCTCGGGTGATTGGCTTTCTTCGTCTAGTTCTTGGCGAATCTTTAATTCAGCGTTCTCGTTTTTGAAGTAAGTACGGCTGATATCCTGTAATCGTTGTTCAATTTCTTGAATGCGTTGGGGTAAAGGGGGTAAAGGAGTTTCTGCTTCCTCGGTTTCTGGTGCTTCCTCGGTTTCTGGTGCTTCCTCTACTTCCCCAGCAGTTTTGGGGGTTAACTTCGTCCCCGCAATCTCGAATAAACAGCGACCATCAAGTCGGACACAACCGGAAACGACGGCATCTTCGGGTTGCTGCTTGAGAGGATTCGGAGTCGGTAGGTTGACATCGGGTAAACCGGGTATCTGAGCCTGAACTGGAGAGATCACCCAGCCAGCTAACGCAATTGATCCGGCAATTGTCCAAGCTGAAATTCGCATTTTCCTCATCCTGATTGTTTGCTTGTTATTTTTCTTAACAATTAAGTATATAGACTAAAAAAAAATTTAACAGTAGCCAATTCGGGACAAAAGCTGGCAAAACGGGCAATATGACCTTGTTTAAGCCGGATACCCAGTCCTAATTAAAAAAAGTTATGGCATTCGAGCCAGTCAATAGCAACTATTAACAATCGCCACTTTCGAGTTATCATCCATCTTAGGAGGTAGTTGTCGGGGAGTCTCTCAGTCCTAACTGAATCTATCAAATACCCATTTAATTAATTGATGCGACGATATATACTCATGCTCAATCGGCTTTTACCGGAAGCCGTGACTGAAGATGTATTTAAGGAACTCCACCAAGAGTTGTCAATTGATGCAAGTTGGACGATTAACTATGTTGTACTAACGATTAGTTCTTGTCTGATTGCCACGTTTGGTCTAATTAGCAACAGTACCGCCGTAATCATTGGCGCGATGATCATTGCCCCGTTGATGCTGCCCTTACGGGGATTAGCGTTTGGGGCGTTGGAAGGGGACTTGATTTTATTTTGCAAAGCCTTAGGCGTGATCGCAGGTGCGACAATCTTAGCATTAGTTCTCTCGTGGCTGACGGGACGGATTGCTGGGATTCCTGAATATGGTTCAGAAGTGCTGTCTCGTACACAGCCGAATTTAGTAGACTTGGGGATTGCGGCAGTAGCAGGCGGGATCAGTAGTTTCGCCAAAATTCGCGAACGTCTCAGTGATGCCTTAGCCGGGGTTGCGATCGCGGTTGCCCTCATGCCACCCTTATGTGTGGTCGGTTTGTCGCTGTCTCAGGGAATCTGATTGTAGAGGCGGGTTTAGGGACAATTGTAGGGGCGGGTTTAGGGAACCAATTCAGCTAGTCACCACTAAAGGAACAACTTGCACCCGCCCTCCCCACCAATAACGGAACCACTTGCACCCGCCCTCCCCACCGATAACGGAACCACTTGCACCCGCCCTGATAGGATGGGAGGCGTTTATAGCGCTGAAGCGCAACGACGAACATTGAGTTATGGCAAATAGGCTAAGTTAGGTAAGATGGCAATGCAAATTAAATAAAACCAACCAAATCTATGACAGCAACATCTACTGCGCTCAAACACGAAGTCAAAGACATATCCCTAGCTCCTTTAGGCAAACAGCGAATCGAATGGGCAGGACGGGAAATGCCCGTGTTGCGGCAAATTCAGGAGCGTTTTGCCCAAACCAAACCTCTGGCAGGGATTCGCTTAGTCGCCTGCTGCCACGTTACCACCGAAACTGCTCATTTAGCGATCGCGCTGAAAAATGCGGGGGCTGATGCGCTGCTGATTGCCAGTAATCCTCTGTCTACTCAGGATGATGTCGCCGCTAGCTTAGTCGCTGATTACGGGATTCCTGTCTTTGCCATCAAAGGGGAAGATAACGCCACCTACAACCGCCACGTTCAAACTGCCCTAGATCACAAACCCAATCTAATCATTGATGATGGGAGTGATGTCACAGCCACTCTGGTGAAGGAACGGCAACACCAGCTTGATGATATTATCGGCACCACCGAGGAAACCACCACCGGAATTGTCCGCTTGCAGGCAATGTTCAATCAAGGGGTTCTCTCTTTCCCCGCGATGAACGTGAATGATGCTGATACCAAGCACTTCTTCGATAACCGCTACGGTACAGGACAATCCACCCTCGATGGTATTATCCGCGCCACCAACATCCTGCTAGCTGGGAAAACCGTTGTCATTGCTGGGTATGGTTGGTGTGGCAAAGGTGCCGCGATGCGGGCGCGAGGTATGGGCGCGAATGTAATTGTTACTGAAATTGACCCGATTAAAGCGATTGAAGCAGTCATGGATGGCTTCCGGGTAATGCCGATGATTGAAGCTGCATCCCATGGTGATGTATTCATTACCGTTACCGGAAACAAGCACGTCATTCGCCCAGAACATTTTGAAGTGATGAAAGATGGCGCCATGGTGTGTAACTCCGGTCACTTCGATATTGAAATCGACCTGAAATCCTTGGCAGAGTTATCCACAGAATATCGCCAAGTTCGCAACTTTACCCAACAGTATTTCCTCAAAAACGGTAAATCTATTATCGTATTGGGTGAAGGACGATTAATTAACCTAGCCGCAGCCGAAGGACACCCCAGTGCGGTGATGGATATGAGTTTTGCCAACCAAGCTTTGGCGTGTGAATATCTGGTGCAGCATAAGGGCAAACTAGAACCGGGTCTACATTCCATTCCAACGGAGATTGACAAGGAAATTGGACGGCTGAAGTTGCAGGCAATGGGGATCTCACTGGATACCTTAACCACTGAGCAAGTTGAGTATATGAACTCGTGGACATCAGGCACCTAGTTCGGAATTTTTCGGGTGTGGTATCATGCCTGACTTGATCCTCAAAACAAGATCCCCGACTTCTTCAAGAAGTCGGGGATCTCCAGAAGTCGGGGATATAATTCAGCAAATTCTCAATTGTTATCGAAAGGTTTCAGGAAAATGGCTCGACTTTCGGTTGAACTGCAACGTTATTTTTTTGAAGAAGATCGACAACCCCAGGTGAGACTGGCAGATATTCTGTCTTTCGCGGGGGAGCGAATTTTTGGGTTTTTGTTTGTAATCCTGTCGCTTCCCTCAGCTTTACCTGTTCCAGCACCGGGTTATTCGATCCCCTTTGGCATTGTCATGCTGATCTTAGCCTTTCAGCTAATCATTGGTGCTAAACGTCCCTGGTTACCCCAGAAAGTCATGAATGGCAGGATGAAACTGGAAACGGTGCAGGGACTGGTTCAAGGGGGGATTCCTTGGTTAAAGAAGATTGAAGCGATCGCCCGTCCACGTCTACCCTATCTCTGTACCAGTCTAACGGGTCGTGTGGTGATTGGGGTAGCGATCGCGCTAATGTCCGTCTCGATGATGATTCCCATTCCCGGAACCAATACCTTACCCGCGATCGGAATTTTTGTCACGGGCTTTGGCTTAATTGAAGATGATGGGGCAATTAGCTTAGGCGGATTAGTTATTTGTTTACTCGGCGGAATTCTCTCAATTTCTATTTTACTTGCCGTTTGGTTTGGCGGTGCAAGTTTGGTGGATTGGCTCAAAGATGTCCTGCGTTGAACGATGCCAGCTAAAATAAACAAAAAATCCGCTGTCTTCAACTCACCCTGTTATGTCCCAACTCCAAGAATTTGCGCCTTCCCCAGATATCTCACAAGATGTTATCTTTCCTCCAGGTGAACTCTATAGCAATGAACCCCCCTTGGAAACTGAACTACATCTGCGACAAATCATCCTACTACTCGAAAGCTTAGAATGGCTATGGCGAGATAGACAGGATTTCTACGTTGCTGGCAACCTCACCATCTATTACAGTCCCCGCCAACGCAAATCGGAACACTTCCGGGGACCCGACTTTTTTGTCGTGCTAGACACTGAACGGAAAACTCGCAAAAGTTGGGTCGTCTGGGATGAAGATGGTAAATATCCAAATGTGATTATTGAAATCCTTTCTCCCAAAACGGCTGATACAGACAAAGGCTTCAAGAAAAAACTCTATCAAGACACCTTTCGTACTCCCGATTACTTTTGGTTCGATCCAAATACGTTAGAATTTGTTGGATTTCATTTAGTTGATGGAGACTATCAACCCCTCGAACAGAATGCTCAAGGACAATTGTGGAGTCAGCAGCTTGGTTTATTCCTAGGAATTCATCAGAATCAGTTGCGTTTTTTCACCTCAGAAGGGAAACTCGTCCCCACACCTGAAGAAGTTGCGGAACGCTACGCCGCCAAACTACGAGAATTAAATATCGATCCCGAAACACTCTAATGAATGTAGGATCTGCTACAGGGAGTCTGGTGGTGGGGAGAGGCAATAGGAAATAGGCAATAGGCAACAGTTTCAACCCTCTGTTGAGAAAAAAAATTCGTCATTCGTTTATGTAATTTGTAAGGATTTGAGGAATATTAAACGAACTTAATCTTAATAAAGTTTACTTGATTTCCACAAACCTACTTAAAGTATCGCTTAGTGTAACCAGATTATATTGTTTCATACCATGTCCGCCCAAACAGTCATTATTCCCTTGTCCCTTGCAACCTTCCTCCTTTCCTTCTGCCCTCTGCCCTCTGCCCTCTGCCTTGTCTCAACCTATAGTGTAAGTATTCCACCGGACATGATATCAGTCGGTTTTAACCGACTTAAGCTATTAGCCAAGAACTTGAGTTCTTGGCGTCTAACTAGCGAGAAGCGGTATTTCGAGGAGCCTCATAAATTTTCCATTCCCGAATTCCCATCGGACTAAGAATAGCTTCCGCCAAACCAATTTGATCAGGGGTTCCTTCTACCATAATCAAATACTCACCTTTAGACACTAAATCGTGATAAACCTTAGCTTGCTCGTCAGGAACACCCCAACCG
Source organism: Coleofasciculus sp. C1-SOL-03 (assembly GCF_040220555.1). Classification (NCBI taxonomy): domain Bacteria; kingdom Bacillati; phylum Cyanobacteriota; class Cyanophyceae; order Coleofasciculales; family Coleofasciculaceae; genus Coleofasciculus; species Coleofasciculus sp. C1-SOL-03. Next base: position 57,956 of record NZ_JAVJUO010000171.1, on the reverse strand, counting down.
ACTAAACCACCAACTAAACCGCCACCGACTGCGCCAACTGCACCGCCAGCAACCGCTGTCGCGAAAGCATTAGCCGCAACCGTACCAAACGCTAAAACCTGACCAGCGCCAGGGAGTAGAAACGCCGCGTAAGTGGTGACACCGAGGGCTTCCAATGCGCCCAGAACCACGCCACCGATTCCACCCGTAGCCGCACCTGCTTTAGTACCTTTACTGACTTGATGTCCTTTGCCTTTTTCCACATCAACACCAGCAAGTTCCTCGTTCCTACCTGCATCTTTAGCAACGACAGAAATTTGTGCTTCCGGGAAATCTGCCCGTTTCAAATCCTGTACTGCTTTTTCCGCTTCTTCACGAGTCGGGAATACACCAAGCGCGTGTCTGTTGAGTTGGTCTTCAGCCATGTCTTTCTCGCTTTCTTTTATGATTGTTCCAGCACAAATTCAGCCTTCAGTGCTAGATTTGTGCTTTACTTCCATGTCTACTACACATTGGGTAAGGTATTCATCTATCAATAGAGATAAATTTAATATCCAAAACTACCATTTGTAGGGGACTCTGAGGTACATAGAGTCTGCTGAATAAGTGTTTTGGTGGGGTAGGGAGCAGAGGAAGCTGGGGAAGCAGGGGGAGCTGGGGGAGCAATGATACATTTTCCCTGATAGCGGTGCAAGGGTATGAAAGGGTTTTACCTTATGTCCTTGAAAATGAGCCAATGTTCATGCTACTCAAAGCTTTGATATCTAAGGGTTTTGGAGTTGTGCAGCAAATCCTACATAGACAGATCCCCGACTTCTTGAAGAAGTCGGGGATCTTGCTTAAGGCTATACCTCATAAACCTGAAATCTGCTGTATCTGTTGCCTGTTCGTTAAAAAACAGAAAATTTAACCCTTATAAGGCGGTAAATTGGGTCCGACTTCAGCTTGGACATTGACATCCCGAACCCCTCTAATTTCCCTCGCCAACGGTTCAATCCGTTCCAGATTATCTTGCGTTTGCACGTATCCAGTTACCGTAACAATTCCCTGATTAGCCTGAATCGCTAGTTGAGAGGTTGGCAGGTTAACCTCTAACTTACTCCGCACTTCACTTTGGACATTGCGATTAGAGCGTTCCTCTCCTTCCCTAAACACATTGTATCGTTGCTCCCGCGCCCGAATGTCAGAATTGGCTTGCGCTCTGCGGATAGGGTTCGTCGCATCGCTTTCATTTCCTAACACAGTGTCCAAGTCTGGAGGATAACCAACTTCATTGACCGAATTAGGAGCGCTAGTACTGGTTCTCGCCACATCACCACAGGCGGAAACCCCTAACCCTAAAACACCTGTCAAGCATAAGAGTGTAAATTTATTCATTTTTTCTATCCTCTTCGACAATACATAATTCAGCAAAGATGTATAGCTTTCGCCCTAAAGTTAGAACTTTTTTGAATGGCTCTGGCGAGTCTATACTCCTAAGAACCCTTCTGCCTTCTGCCTTCTGCCTTCTGCCTTCTGCCTTCTGCCTTTTGCTATATATCAATCCATCTCAATTCAGTTCCGGTTCTCGATAAACCGTTGATCTAGACATCTGAGCATGAGGCTCATCAACAGCCGCAACGGGGAAATCTGTATTTATCCCATCCATCTCTGGTGCATTGTAAATTCCCAACTCTTCGATTCCACCATCTTTAAGTAGAGAAATTGCCTGACGAATTTGCTCATCCGTACCTTCGACAATGACCAAAAAATCACCTCGTAAAAATCGTTCCTGATAAGCTTTAGCCTGTTTTTTGGGAATCCCTAATCCAATCAGTGCGCCCAAAAGTCCACCACCAACCGCACCAATTCCTGTCCCGGCTAAGGTTGTGGCGACAGCAGTCCCCAAAGCGTCGGCTAACATGATTGGACCAATCAGAGGAATCGAAGCAGCACCCACACCGACGAGTACACCAGTTACCAGTCCAATTGCACCACCGACAACAGCGCCATTCGCCGCCTGTTTACCCGTTTGATTACCCTTGCGAGTACTTCTATCCGTATCGTGAAGCGACTCCTCTTCTAATTCTCTGGCAATCACGGTAACCTGATCCAGGGGAAAATTAGCCAGGTGGAGTTCCTGTAGTGCTTGCGTCACCGCGTCTCGGTGAGTAAAAATACTGATCGCCCGTTTGTGTTGATGTAAAGCCATTGTTCTCTCCTTTTACACGCTAGAGATAAATTAGTCTGTCAAACTTTATTTATAAGTAAATCTTATCGTTTATCGGAGATCGTTTCCTCAATCAATAGGTGTAACTTTAGTCTCTATCCATAGAAAGAAGGACAAATGACAAATGACGAATAACGAATGACGAATAAATTTATTACCACCGAACCACTCGGTAAAGGAGGTGAAGGCGGTGAACAAAAAACCTGGGACGCTGTGCAGAACGCATTTCGCGATCGCACCTGTATCGGCTATTGGCGTTATCCCATATTTTCCAAGGTGGGTAAGTCTCGCAAGGAACCGGATATTCTGATTGTAGACGCCCAACTGGGTTTAATCGTGATTGAGATTAAATCCGTCACCATTGACCAAATTTTGGCGATTACGGGTCATCGCTGGGAATTTCAAAACTATTACACCACCAGCAGTAATCCTTACCAACAAGCAGAGAATCAATTATTCTCCCTATTGGGGTATTGCGATCGCGAACCGATATTACGCCGTAAAGTCACAGGGCGGGCGTTAATTTGCCTTCCCTTAATTACCGAGACTGAATGGTATCAAAGCGGCTTCTACCAACTCCCTAGCTGTCCGCCAATTCTCTTTCAAGATAATATCTATCCCCGACCCCTCCCGACGCCTCCCCTACAAGGGGAGGGAAGCGGAATAAATTTTTCTTTGGAGGGGCTTCCGGCTCCCCCTTCCGTGCAACAAAAGCGCAGCAACATCTGGTCTTCCCCGTGCAAAAAAAGCGAAGCATCCGCTGGTCTCCCCCATGGAACAAAAAGCGAAGCATCCTTTGGCTTCCCCCTTTTGAAGGGGGACGGGAGGGGGATCGACAAGGGGGACAGAAGGGGGATCTCCAAAGGGGGACGGGAGGAGGATCTAAAAGGGAAGGGGGCTGGGGGGTTAGGTTTTCTCGTCAAACGGATTCAGCAAACCTCTCCAATTATCAAAGGAACCCCGCTGAATAACCAGCAGTGGAAATTGCTACAAGCCGTGATTAGTGGTACACCTGTTTTCCGGAAAAAACAACACCTGAACGGACACAGAAATGCCATCCCAAAAACGATTAATGGCACACCGCAACAAACCCGTGGTAGTATTCTGGCACAGGTACGCCAACACCTATCCGAATTCGATTTAGCCCAAGAACAAATCGCCAAATCCATTCCCCCAGGTCCCCAACGGATTCGGGGGATAGCGGGTTCCGGGAAAACTGTATTACTCTGTCAAAAAGCTGCCCATATTCACCTCAAGCATCCCGATTGGGATATTGCCCTAGTTTTCTTCAGTCGCAGCCTCTATCACGGGATTATTAGCCAACTAGATAAATGGTTACGTCGCTTTAGTAGTGGCGAAATCAGATACGACGCCAAACACAATCGCAAACTAAAAGTTCTCCACGCTTGGGGAGGAAGAAAACAACCGGGATTTTATAGTACCCTTTGCCGACACACAGGGGTAAAAGCGCTTACGGTTAACGATATAGAAACCAAGCAACCGCATCAGGCATTAGCTGAAGTTTGTCTCAACCTTTTACAAGAGACAGCGATGCCAAAATTATACGATGTTATTTTAATTGATGAAGGTCAAGATTTAATCGTTGATGACCCCTTAAAATTTGAAGGAAAACAGCCGTTTTACTGGATGGCATATCAGGCATTACGCCCCGTTAATCCCACCCAACCGGAACAACGGCGGTTAATTTGGGCGTATGATGAAGCGCAAAGTTTAGAAAGTTTAAATATTCCTAATGCAAGTGAATTATTTGGCGAAGACTTAGGGCATTTAGTCACCGGACAGTATGGGGGCGGAATTAGAAAAAGTGAAACCATGTATCGGTGTTATCGTACCCCAGGGGCAATTCTTACCGCCGCCCATGGAATTGGGATGGGATTATTACGACGAGGGGGAATGTTAACCGGAATTACCCGGATTGAGGATTGGCAAGCGATTGGCTATGAAGTGACTGGAACGTTTCGTCCCGGTCAACAAATCACCGTGAGACGCCCCCCAGAACATTCACCGAATCTAGTATCAAAACTTTGGCAGGGTTCTTTATTTGAGTTTATCGCCTATCGATCGCGCCAGGAAGAATTAACCGCCTTAGCCGATAATATTATCTCCAATCTTCGCTATGACGGACTTAAACCAAGTCGCGAAATACTGGTAATTGTTTTAGGATTAGGGTTGGAAGCGATGCGACTGGAAACAGCAGTGGCAGAGTTTTTAATGTCCCAGGGAATTGATATTTATCGTCCCAGTGCCATGGATTGTAATATGCTGCACATTGATAAAGATAATCGTGATCCAAATAAGTTTTGGTGTGAGGGCGGCGTAACCGTGTCTCGTATCCATCGGGCGAAAGGAAATGAGGCGGATATGGTGTATGTGGTGGGGTTAGATAATGTGGCAAAAGATGAGAGTAATCTGCAATTGCGGAATCAGTTATTTGTAGCGTTAACTCGGGCAAAAGGGTGGGTGAAGTTGAGTGGGGTGGGTTCTTATCCTTTGTATGAGGAAATGTGGCGGGTGATGCAGAGTGGGGATACGTTTACCTTTACCTTTCGCCATCCGCCCCAGCGAGAGATTAGTGTAACCGATGTTGGGGAAGTGCGATCGCGTTATCAAAGTGGCGGGAGAAATTTCCAGAATGCGGAGTTAGCTGGGGCGCAGTTAGCGGGGGCGGATTTACGGAATGCTAATTTAATTGGCGCGATGCTGCGAGGGGCTAATTTACAGCAGGCGCACTTAGATGGGGCAAAGTTGGTGATTGCGGATTTGAGTGAGGTTGACTTGAGTGGGGCGAGTTTACGCAAGGCGAAGTTAGTGGGGGCGAGTTTGAAGCAGGCGCGGTTAAGCGGGGCGGATTTGAGTTGGGCGAAGTTGGGGAATGCGGATTTAAGAGGGGCGGAGTTAGTGGGGGCGGAGTTAGTGGGGGCGAGTTTGAGTGGTGCGGATTTAAGGGAGGCGAATTTGACGGGGGCGAATTTAGATAAGGCGGATTTAAGTGAGGTGAATTGGGAGGGGGCGAGGATGCCAGATGGGAGTATTTGTAAGACTAATTGGCGTGAAATGTGACAGGGTACGGTAGGGGCGGGTTAGACTACAAGGGTTGCGGTGTTTGGAATTCACGTTGGTAAACCCGCCCGGGTTGAATGTGTCATATCAAATCCGGTTAAACAACCTCACTCAAAATGGCTGAAACCCTCATTCTGGCGTGATCGCATTTGTGTGCAATCAACAGGATTCGATATCAGCTATAAAATAAATGATAGGAGTGGGGAAATTTAATCATGAATCTTACTTTATGTCCACAGATATGAACGCTAACAACTCAGATAAGATATTACATCAGCAACAACTTAAACAACGCTGCTTTGTTACTTACTTTAACCTTGGTGTTGATTGTCGCAAAAGAGGAGATAAACACGGAGCAATCAAAGCTTGGACTGAAGCACTAAGTATTAATCCTAACAACCCCTATGCTTACTACGACAGGGGAGTAACCAAGGCTGAACTCGGAGATTACATAGGTGCTTTGGAAGACTTTAACCAAGCTATCCATATCCATCCCAGATATTCTAACGCTTATCTTCAGCGGGACAAAGTGCGTAGAAAGTTGTTGGAAGATAACAACACCTTTTTAATTGACTTTGAAGATGTTTTTAAATTCTGTCAGTTTGGTAAATATTTGTTGCAAAACAAAGATTATAAAGAAGCGATCAAAAACTTCGATCAAGCACTACAGCTTAATCCCAATATTGCAGAAGCCTATTATAATCGAGCGAAAAGCCGCTATAAGTTAAAGGATCGACAAGGAGCTATTGAGGACTTCCAACAAGCGGCAAAACTATTATGTGAGGACAATAAAATTGAAACTCTAGCTAAATGGACACCATTTGAATTAGGTGAATCAAATAGAAAAGAAGCCATTTCTTATCTTATTGGCTATCTTGCTGGAAATAGTTCTTACGAGCAAAGAAGATTAGCGGCATCAGCTATACAGAAACTTGCTAAAACTTTTCCAAATGACTGCCAATCAGCTATTCCTTATTTATTAGAGAATTTATCGAATTCCGCTCCCCAAGTAAGGCAGTATGCCCTAAAAGCCCTTAGCTTGTTGAGTTTACCGGATTCTGCTATTGCCGAAATTGCTGCAATTGCCGAGAAAGATCCAAAAGAGTACAATCGAACAATTGCACAAGTTATTTTGAAGAAAATTACTACAATTGAAGATGAGCAAGAATATGAAATGAACTGGGTGGAATACGAAGACTATTTAGGCTTTATTGAGCGTGATTCAGGTCTTACTTCATTACAGAAAATCGATCGACTTAATTAATGGACGAAAAATTATTTTTGAAGGTAAAAGAGTAGATTGTAAAGGATATTTAACAGCTAAGGCTAGCCTTATGAAGAGTAAAAAAAATACAAACCATTCTCAATCTGGTAATAATAAAAATTATAAATACGATGAATCCGAGGATTTAGAATGTGAAGTGTATCAAGAACAATATGATACATTTTATGACAGAGCTGATGACAGATCTATAGATTATGGCTATTTGAATGATTTCTCTAACCCGTATGAGTATTTTTAACGATTTGGGATTCGTACAGGAAGGGATAAAAAAATATAGAATGTGACGGCGCCTTTGGATAAAGCGGATTTGAGTGAGGTGAATTGGGAGGGGGCGACGATGCCAGATGGAAGTATTTGTAAGACTAATTGGCGTGGAATGTGGCAGGGTATGGGGGAGCATCCCAATTTGGCACGTTGGCTCTTTGAATGGGGCTGAAACCCTTGCAATTGCGTTCTTTGAGATCCAACACACCAGCCAAAAGCGCCGGAACACTAAAATCTGCATCCAGCTTTTCCCAGCGCAACCCATCCCCCGATGGCGTCACTTCAACCTCAGCCAAATCCTCTGGAGAAGCATCGGCTAACCCTTGCGCTAATGCTGGGGGAAAGCTAAACGTCGCCCCACTCTTCAAATTAATTACCACGCGATCGCAGAAAAGGTAAATTTCCTGACAGGACAACAATAAAGGACACAATTAGGGTTGAGTTTAACAGGAACGTTGGGATAAATTTCAACAGGTTTTACATAAAGTTTCCGATGTTGAACTGGAACCATACGACAGATTTTAGTCTGTTTTACTCGTAGCCAAAAATGTATAACTATGATATATTAATAGTCTTATCACTGTCAGATTTTGATTCATCAATTTCCCCTTGTAAATCAGCTTCTCCAAGGTGTCGCTGCCCAGTTTTGTCGAAAACTTCTAAATGAGCGGCTTTGCCGTAGTGGAAATTATCGACGTACCAATATTTACCTGTAGAGATTTCGCAATAAACCACTCTCTCATCATACCTAATTCTAGTTTTTTTGAATCTTTTAGTATCTCGTAATATAGTTTGCTCATCCTGAGGAGGAAAAGTAGAAGATTCATCATATTCTATTTTGCTTAATTTCAGTTTTTTCTCTAACCAATTTTCAAGAGCTGCTTGATTGTGCTTTAGGATGTAAATGTGCTTCCGGATTTTCTACAATTAAGATTTCACCTTCTTTGGCAATTAATGCTGAAACAATAATCGGTAAAACACAATGATATCCAAAGCCAATATTAGCAGGTCTAAAACGATCTTTTGATGGACTTGAATTCATTAACAGTTCAAGTATATTACTTTCTGAACTTTTAATTTCTACCTTTGCTCCATCAAAAATGTCATTCAACCATTCTTCTGTTTGAGTGGCTAACGTTTTGGCGTCTTCTCCTAAACATAGCTTATCGTCAACTAGATAATCTTTGTTTTTTTGTAATAAATTAGCGGTAAATTCACCTTTAGCTACTACATTGGGAAATTTGGCAAGAGTGGATTTCAAATAAAATTCTTGTGGTCCCACACGGTCGGCTGATATGTAATGAATTCTATCAAAAAACAAAGATTTATAGAATTTTAAATCTATTTCTAGATTACCACCTCTTACCCTCTCGAATTTTCTCCTATCTGAGAAAGGTAATAATTTGAACAACGAACAAGAGCCATTATTTTTATTTTCTTTTTCTTGAGTACTAAATATGAAATTAAATCGATTTGGATGCAAGTATTGATTACATTCATCAGATTTTTCATAAACTGAGTTCAGCTTGTATGATATACTCTTGAAGTCATTACTATCACATTCTATAATCTCATCATTAAATTCAATTCTACTTATTTGAGCAACCATATCATCTTCATAGTTTTCATTCAAATGATATTGAGCTGATCCAATTATTTGGAAAATATTATTTTTTGGTACGTCTATATTATCTTGATACGAATATTTAAAAATAATGGGATTTTCTCTGGATATATTGCTATTTCTAATTTCATTAAAACTGCCTAAATTAACGCAACTACCATTTAATACAAGTAGGACAGCATTGTCATTGTGTTCTATGGATTGTCTCATTAAAAGTAAGGATTGGAGCAGGGTTGATTTACCACGTCCATTAATCCCTGTCAGTAAAGTTAACTGCCCCAAAGGAAATTCTGTTTCTTCCCTAAAGCATTTAAAGTTTTTTAGGATTATCTTTTTGAGCATTTTTTACACATCTCCTAAAATTTCTTGAGCTAGCTTAAACCTAGTATACACCTTTGCTTTGCCGCTCGTACCAGATTTTATAGAATCAAGATAATCTTTATTTTCTAGTAATTTAATGAAATTGATTTTAATAGACTCTTTGTGTTTTTCTAAGAAATCATCACTACTTATCGAGAAAAAATAAGATACAGACTCAAAAATAGCAATATTTATTCTTCCTCTTTTGTGACCTGTAGGCAACCGAAAATTTTTATCCCCAAAAAAATCAAAAGTAAACTTCATTACTCGCTCAAAATCTTTTCTTAAATTTTCTATTTCTTCATCTGACATCGAATTTATTTTTTTCATTGCCTTTTCTATAAAGTCACTCAAATCACCTTCATACTCTTTTGTATAATCAAAAATATTGAAGGCTAAATAACGTAAAATAATTTCTCTATCTTTCATTCTTTTAGGTGAAATACCATTGTCAATAGCTTTTTTGAAATATTCTTTTTCTGATAATTCTTTAAGCAGGTTTGTTGATTTTCCTGAGAAAATACAGCTTCTAACTTCTTGACGCTCAAGCTTCGTTCCTCCTGTATTAATTCTATTAAAAATGTCGTAAACAACCTTAACAGGTACAGACCGTCTCATAACATACAAATTAAGCTTTTTGTCTTCGATCCTTGTTTGATAGTAACCTGGAAGTTCTTTTAGCTCAGTGAAATTAAATCCATTTAACCTGAGCCATCCAAGCCGCCGTGCCAAACACACCTGCCAACAGCGCCGGAACACTAAAATCCGCATCCAGCTTCTCCCAGTGCAACCCATCCCCGGATGGAGTCACTTCAACCTCAGCCAAATCTTCTGGAGAAGCATCGGCTAACCCTTGCGCTAATGCTGGGGGAAAGCTAAACGTCGCCCCACTCTTCAAATTAATTACCACGCGATCGCGACTCTGGTCATAATATGCTGATTCCGCCCTCGGTTCAACAATGTTAGCAATGTCTGCGGCTTCTCTTGATGAAGCGATCGCGGCTTTGAGCCTTGTCTCATCCCAACCTGAATTAACCATGAATTTTCTCCCATTTTTTGAGTCGTTCTATTCGATGTTCAGTTACTATTTCCAACGCTTTAACAGTCTACCTTTTCAGATTGTCTCTCCCATAATTTGGGCAAGAGTGGTAAAGAGGCGATCGCAATTCGGTGCGGCTTTACGTACCTTGGCAACATCCAATAATACTAAAAGCAATAATATCCCATTTGATTCGCTTGCTCCGCGCTATCTGCACCAGATCTCTCAGAAAACCGCTAAATCCTTTGGTCTCCCCCGTGCAACAAAAAGCGAAGCATCCTTTGGTCTCCCCCTTTTTAAGGGGGACGGAAGGGGGATCTAATAGGGGGATGGAAGGGAAATCTGAAGGGGGACTTTAACGGTAGTAGGGTGTGTTAATACAGCTGTTACCCCTGTAAACGTGCGATCGCGTCCTAAAATAGGAGAATGCGAAACCAACTCCCCTATCTTGATTTCCTCTCTCAAGAACTTCAACTTCCCCCCATTGATGCGACAGCACCTTTGGTCATTGATCTGTTTGCTGGCTGTGGGGGACTAGCACTCGGTTTTGAAGCCGCAGGATTTAGAACTATCGGTTATGAAAAATTAGCAGACGCCTGCGCCACTTATCAGCACAACCTGCATGGTTTCTGCTATCAGACCACGCTAACACGCCAACCCAATTTAGTCGATGGAGCCGATGTAATCATTGGTGGTCCACCCTGTCAACCCTTTAGCGTTGGTGGACATCAACGGGGACTCAAAGACAGTCGCGATGGTTTCCCCATATTTCTTGACGCGGTTAGACAGAAGGGGAACAAGCCCTACGTCTCTGGTATTTAATCCAGGATGCTGGAAAATCTACGGATATTGTCGGTTTTCTTGGCGGACCTCCCTGTTCTGTTCAAGTAGCATCAGGGAAAACAATATAATTCAGGACTTAGACAGCCACCCTACCTAGGATGAATGGCACACCCCTTAAGCATTATGAGATCGCCAAAACCTTTGATATACAGTAGGGTGGGCATTGCCCACCAGCATACCAGTCAGTGACATTCTACCTAGGATAGGGGCAATTTCAGACATAATTTGAATAAATAGAGTTTGGTTACAGGGAAAATATGATACTATTGTTATTTTTTTATTAATTATGATGAATTAATAAATCCATGATCAAAGTGGAATTTATAGTGTATTCCTTTCTGGGCTGTGATTTGGCAACAGGAGTGGTATACTCTCAGGACAGAACGATTAACTTCTATACAGAGAAAAATCTGTCTACTCCTAACAGATGAACCCTAAAGTTACAGTAATCAATCACCCATTCGTGCAGCACAAGCTAACCCTTATGCGTCAGGCAGATACCAGTACGGCTAAATTTCGTCAACTGATGAAAGAAGTTGGCAGCTTGCTGGCTTACGAGGTAACGCGGGACTTACCGCTTAAAGACGAAGGGATTAAAACTCCCTTGGCTCCCATGCACGCTCCCATGCTGGCTTCGGATAAGAAAATGGTGATTGTTTCGATTATGCGAGCAGGGCAAGGGCTAGTGGATGGTATCTTAGAACTGATCCCTTCCGCCCGCGTGGGACATATTGGCTTGTATCGTGACCCAACGACACGGATTCCGATTGAATATTATTGTAAACTGCCTCATGATATCGAACACCGAGACATCTTGGTGGTTGATCCCATGGTGGCGACAGGGAATACAGCCGTAGCCGCCGTGGATCGGGTGAAGGATTTTATCCCCTTGTCCATCAAGTTTTTATGCTTACTCGCTGCACCGGAGGGAATCACGAATTTTCATGATCATCATCCGGAAGTCCCTCTGTATACCGCCGCGATTGATGAAAGCTTAGACGAGCATGGTTATATTTTGCCCGGACTTGGGGATGCAGGCGATCGCCTGTTTGGGACAAAATAGCGGTAAGCTTTGTGTTGCACTATCGACATCTGTTATGAATCGCACCATTTCGGTGAAACAGCTTCCACTCGAAGACATTAGCGCCGAAGGCTTTCAACCCTTCGGTCAGTTGATCACGCCCACAGCCGATGATAAACCTTATGATGCAACCGATGCACAATTAATTTTGCACAACGGTACTCCCCGCTTCTACATTATGCGCTTGTACCAAAGAGGTCGCCAATTTCACAAAATCACGCGCCATCACCAATGTACTCAATGTTTGGGTTCTCTGGCAGGGAAAGAGTGGTGGATGGCGGTTGCACCAGCTTGTGAACAGGAACAACCCGCGATCGATGAAATTCGAGTCTTTCGGATTCCTGGAAACTGCTTCATTAAGTTAGAACTAGGAACTTGGCACGCTGGTCCTTATTTTGATCATGATGTGGTCGATTTCTACAATTTGGAACTGAGTGACACCAACGAGCTTGACCACTTTACCCATAATTTTCTCACAAGTCACAATTTAGAATTTGAAATTGTTTAAGGTGTCACCTCTTGTTCTACATTTTGAATTGTGCAGTTTGGGTGAACTTCAGTTGATCGTGAATTCATTTTGCCGATCTTCTACTAAGATAACCGGAATAGACGTGGTTTCGAGAACCGCTTGCGACACGGAACCAACTCGCACATTTTGCCACCGTTGATGTCCCCGTTTCCCCATAACAATATCTGCCACTTGATACTCTTGTGCTACACGAACTATTTCCTCTGGAACAGAACCCTTGATCGTGATAAATTTATAGCGAATATCACTGAGTAATCGTTGCGTGCGATCGCGCAACTTTTCTACGTCCTCTATTTTGTCATGATGGAGGACATGTAAGACAATTACTTCACCATCCGTGCGTCGAGCAATCGTAGCGACTTTCCGTAACACTTCTATCGCTAAGGGAGACGTATCCACCGCCGCTAATAGCACAGTACGAGTCACCACCGTTACTTTCGTCGGGTCAACCTCTCCCCGTTCCAATAATTTTGGCGCAAAGGTAGGAATCGCCCAAGCCCCAATCGGTGCCGTGGTCAAAATTGAAAGCGCTGCAACGGCTAAAATAATTTCTCCCCCTTCAATTCCCATCGCTAAAGGAATCGCACCAATCGCCGCTTGTACCGTTGCTTTTGCCATATTTCCCGGCAGCAAAAACAGCCGTTCTTGCCATGTCCAATTACTCCCCACTGTCGAGAGATACCAACCCACGGGACGACCAATTAACAAGCCAATGGCTAACACGAAAAGTCCCGGTAAAACCGTATTCCCTAATACCTGAAGTTGAACACTCGCGCCCAACAAAACAAATAAGACAATCTCCGCCACAACCCAAAGGCTATCAAATCCACCGCGTAAGCGTCGAGCCAATGGTGCATCCAATTCAATCAAAAAGAACCCCATCGCCATAGCCGCTAAATAGCCTGAGTAAGGCAAGGCTGTCTCTACAATCACTAATAACAGGGCAATTCCAGCGGCAATTACAACATCTTGAACCGCGTTTTGTGTCCAGTTTTGTTCCGTGAGCAACGAGACAATTAAACAAGCCGCCACGTAGCCAATTAAGACGCCCAGTCCGACTTCAATGACAACCTGAAATGGTAATAATTGTACTGCCGACAGTGTAAATCCTCCAGGTAGGGTGATGGTTTCAATTCCGCCCTGCCCTAAAAAACTTAACAGTAAACTAAATAGAAGTAATAAAAGAACATCGGATAAGGCACTCCCAGTGAGAATGGTATCGGGAATTCCCTTCCTCACCCCCCAACCCAAACGTTTCAGTTGCAACATTCCCGGAACAATGACCGCTGGAGATTCTGCGCCAATAATGCAACCTAAGAGTAATCCGGTGGGAACGTCAAACTGAAAAATCCAAATCCCAGCTAACGCGATCGCAACGGCTTCAAACCCCGCAGGCAGAAAGCCTAATCGCAGCGCCACACTTCCCTGAGAAAGCAGCTTTTCCCGATCCAGCCCCAATCCCGCTTTCATCAAGATAACCATCACGGCAACCGTTCGTAAACTATCTGCCGCCTCCAGCACCTCTAGACTGAGAACATTGCCAACTTGTGATCCTAGGACAATCCCCACCAAAATCATACCGATTAACGGTGGCGCACCTAAACGACGGGCAATTTGACCCCCAAAAAAGCCCATCAGTAAAATCCACAAGGCGCTGGCTAACATGGAGGATTATGGTTCTGAGTAAGGATATAGAACAAATGACTAATTTGACTGACTATCGCGACGCCCTAATTCATAAACCGCGCCACTGATACAAGCCAGAAGCCCCATACTAATTGCCCAACTCGAACCGAGCGTGAGTTCGACACCCCAATTGCAGCCAGCACCAACGATTAAAAATGGCACAATGCTGAACAGGGAAGCATAGAAGGCGTTTTGGGCTTCTCTCCCCCGACGAGTGCGTTCATATTCCTTCATGGATGTGTAGAGCGATCGCTCAGCAAAATTAAACCAGCGATTCAGTTGCTCCATGATCCAGTCGCTGAGTGTCGAGAAGCCCCAGTACAGCGCTAGCGCCCACAACGACGCACCCGCGATCGCTGTCGTATTTAACTCGAATTGGAAGGGCAAAAATTCAGTGATCATCAGTTGTTTGGTAGGATAGGGCGACGATTGAGTCATTAATGTATCTTAACAAAAAGCCGTTTAACGGGGAGGGACTCCAAGTGCGGGGGAAGCGGGGGAAGCGGGGGAAGCGGGGGAAGCGGGGGGAGCAGGGGAAGCGGGGGAAGCGGAGGGAGCAGGGGAAGAGAATAACAAATGAACCATGAACAATCAACAATGAACAATCCCAGCTTGCGGCAAAATAGGAAAGTTAGACCCCATCTGTTTCAATCTGAATAGACAACGATGACGAATGCGAGCCAAAACCGAACCGAAAACCGCCCCAGTCAAAAGACTGTGCAACTTTTGGCAATTGCGATGGGATTGTTGATCACAGCCTTAGCATCGATTGTAGATGTACCGAGTGCGATCGCCCAAGAGAATACTGTCAACTACACCCTTACAGAATTACACTATCGAGATTTTTCCAATCAAAATTTAGAGGGAACCTCGTTTGCTGGGGCAGATTTACGCGGTGCCTCTTTTCGCGGAGCGTCTCTTCAAGGCTCAATTCTCACCAAAGCTGCGTTTTTTGAGGCGGATTTAACCGGAGCAAATCTTGCCGAGACTTTAGCGGATCGCGTTGTTTTTGATGGTGCTAATTTGACCAATGCCATTTTTACCAATGCCATTGCCAATCGCAGCCGCTTTTTTGATGCCACGATTACCGGGGCAGATTTTTCCGGTGCTTTGCTGGATACCTATCAAATATCATTAATGTGTAAACGGGCAGATGGGGTTAATCCCGTCACTGGCGTTTCCACGCGGGATAGTTTAGGGTGTCGCTAGTACAAGAAGGCAGAAGTCCGAAGGCAGAGGGCAGAAGGCTATGAGGCTTATGGTAGTTGCTTTTAGGGAGCTTGTTAACTGGTTAGTTATTTCTGCCGCGCTGCACTAGTGCGGCGGGCATGGAAATATAGCAACTGCCATAGCTGTTAGGACACATCATTTATGTAGAGACGATGAAGCAGGGGGAGCAGGGGGAGCAGAGGGAGCAGAGGGAGGGAAATCCTGGTGCGTGGCATTTTGCCCGTTGAACAAGAGCGATAGTTCTTGACTGAAAAACAACAGCAACGTTTACATTTCTGCCAGTAATTTCCTCGATTGACACAATTGGTTTTAGAGTTGCGCTGACTTACCTCACACCGTTCAGTCGCATGGCTCCCTTTCTTGTAGTTGAGGAAATATGAGCAATACAGTTAATCGTGGCTGTTGTTTGTTGACGAGACAGATATTGGGGTAAACAGATGTTTTGACCTCGTTACCTTTATGGTTAAGTTACACTAGACTAGACTTGGTTATCTGTCAGGGAAGCTTCATTACTTCACTTTTTTACTTTACTCCTTTCTGGTTTTTGTGGACTCGCAATGATACAGAAATTTGTTTATTGAAAAATAAGATAATAAATCGATATAATCGTTTACGATGATTTGGCTCTTGCCTAAGTAAGTAGGACTTACGCAAAGCCTCTATGTGTAGGGTGTGGCACACCTTATTTGGTGGATTAGAATTGTAGGGGCACCATCCTTGCGCCCGGTTTAAACGTCAAATCTATTCCACAATTTTAGCTGTGTCACGCCAGTAGGGTGTGTTAGCCAAGCGTAACGCACCTTTACCTCCATCCGTGGTGTGTCTGCGTAAGTCCTGGTAAGTAGATTGGTGGCAATAAACTCAACTCTAATAAGTTCTGTAAATCGACCTCAAACCCTTATATAAGACGTAGCTTGCTTGGCGCTGTGCGAGTATGACAAATGACGAATAACGATCCCCGCTTATGTCTAAGTCCAAAATTTTGCAAGAGGGAGCAAGCTATACGTTTCGCTCGTACTTTGAGTTACCCAATGATACAGATGAAGTCCTTGCAGAATTCGGCTATAAGTTTGAACGCCAGCGCCTTCAGTTACCAAAAGCCACTCGTGAGATTCCGCATCTATCGGAGTTACAGCAGCAGTTGGAAGACACGATTCCTTATGTCACCCTCAGCAGTGAGACAGCGAAGCGGGAAATTTTGATTGCGCCAGTGTTGACGCGAGTGGCGGTAAATTGTCGCCGTTTGTTGCGAATTGAGTACCCCTTAAAGGTAAATGAGCAACTTCAGGGAAATTTAGATTATTTTATTCAATCAGAACGGGGATTAATTGTTATTGAAGCAAAGCGGGATGATTTGACGCGGGGGTTTACCCAACTGGCGGTGGAGTTGATCGCATTGGCGATGCTGGAGGAGTCGCCGCAGGTGTTATATGGGGTGGTAACGATTGGAGAATTGTGGGTGTTTGGCAAATTGGAGCGAAGTACGTCTACAATTACCAGAGATATTGGGTCATATACGTTACCGGATGATTTAGCCGAGTTGGTGAGGATTTTAGTCGGAATTTTGGATGGATCAGCAACGCCCTAAACCCAACCAATAACATCCCGGATCTGAGACTTGGCATACTCGCAGTCAATATGCTGCTGTGCTTTAGATAACGCCGTTTCCGGTCGCTTGTACCAGCGCTGCGATCGAATACAAAGACCATCTCGTCGAGTGGCTTCCCAGGAATAACGGGCGCGGTCTACTACCAACCACAGTTTATAACCCCGATGCTGGTGTTGGGGGAATTTCAACAGACCAATCTCAGCTAGCACGCTTAAGCGCATTCGGGAACGGGCTAACCGTTTCATCAACTCCAGAAAGCAAACAGCAGCGCGTTTAGCATCATCATGAGAAGGGTAACGATAGCGATCTCTGGGTTCAAACTTAAAGTCAGATCCAATCAGTGAAAACCGGAACTTCCCAGAGGCTTCCTCAACGAAAGTGACTCGCCAGGAAGTTTTGGGGTATCGAACGCAGAAGCCAGAAGGCTGAATTTTGACCGTCGCTGTCATCTGAAGTCTAAAGTATAAAAGGTGGAAGACATTGAAAGAAGGTAGAAATCACCATCAAGAATTGTCAGGCGTCTCGCTGAAACAGGAATCGTGACTACGCCACAATCCATCATAGCCTTCCCAACCCGGTATCCGCCTCAGTAAATTGTCGCATGTTTCCAATAAAGTTGATGCTGATCGACCTATCTCAGGCTGGGAAATGCTAAGGTTAATGGCACGCTCCTGAAGCGTTTTGGAATCGCCGGAAACCCTTGATATACCGTAGGGTGGGCATTGCCCACCAGCAGACCAGTCAGTACCATTCATGTTAAGGTAGCGAAGCTAGCTACTTGTTCGTTCATCCCATCGAGGAGTGAGGAAATGTCAGGAGTATTTCCACGCCGAGGACACAAAAAATACAAGACAACCGTAAAACGCTTTCTCCTGTTTGCTGGACTAAGTTTAATCAGTTTTATCCTCTGGGGAGTCATCACCCAAAACCGAGTGACCGCCTCAGAGGTTGTGCCTACTCAGATAACGACCAACACCAACACCTATTGGCAAGGAGGTTCGTTTCCCGTTGAGAATTTTCAGGCTTATACCTCTCCCTACGGCTATCGTCGTTCTCCCCGTGGATCAGGTACAGAATTTCATCGCGGCTTAGACATCGCCGCACCCGAAGGCAGCTACATTCGCAACTGGTGGGCGGGTCAGGTGGTATCCCTCTCCGATAATACCGCCTGTGGCACCTCTATCACCATCCAATCTGGTGAGTGGAAGCATATCTACTGTCACCTCAAAGGTCATGTGGAAACAGATAGCCAAGGCGTGTATTTGAGCGATCGCAGTGGTGGGATTCAAATCTGGAAAGGTCAACAGATACCCACCGGAACCCGAATTGGTCGTGTGGGTATGACCGGACGCACCACGGGTCCTCATTTGCATTGGGGGTTAAAGTACGCCGACAACTATATCGACCCCGCCTTGGTTCTCCGGGAAATGTACCGACGGCAAACGGCATCGAATTAGGGGTTGCTGAATAAGTGTTGTGGTGAGGGGAGCGGGGGAAGCTGGGGAAGCTGGGGGAGCTGGGGGAGCAAGGGTACATTTTTCCTGAGCAAGGTGATGCCATACATTTGAAAAATACTACCCGAAGGTATCGAATCCCCTGCACCTGTCAATTCCTGATAAACCCTTTCAGGAATAATGATATCCCCATAGAGTTGCTTTAATAAAGACAAATGCCCAACAGCCGCCAGATTAGTAATAGGAGACGTATCACTAATAACAATCACAACTTTCTAAGAGGAATTCAGGTTCAGATAATCCACTTGCCCGAATAATTTCATCAGAAATAACTAAACTCATCGGCAAACTGTCCTTCTACTTAAGAGGAATGGCACTGAAATAAGCCTTGTTATATCGCCAAAACCTTTGATATATCGTAGTGTCGTGGCACACCTAAAATGGTAGATTAGAATTGTAGGGGCGCAAGGCTTGCGCCCAGTTTAAACGTCAAATCTATTCCACAATTTTAGCTGTGTCAGTCCGCCATCGTGGGTTTCGACTTCGCTCAACCCACCAGCCTTAAGTCGCTCAACCCACCAGCCTTAAATCAGTGACATTCTACTTAAGAGGAATGTCACTAACTTAAGCTGGGTTCGTAGTAGGCACGAAGCGTGCCAGAAGCGAAGACAGCGCTTACTACAAACTCTAAAGTCAGTGGCATTCTACTTAAGAGTGGTTTTCATTTAGGTATTATCTGGGAAATAGTGTCAACGAGTCGATTTAACCCGTTCAATGGGCAGCACAGCGAACATAATTCACCCGTTAACAATAGATGAAAAAGCAGGTCACATAAACCTTACAGCCTTCTGCCTTCTGCCTTCCTTTTTGCTTTCCTAATGTATCACCGCCATTTGTTTTTCCGGCAGTTGGGTGTGTTCGGCAACAATTTGTCGGAATTGCTCCCCTTCAATGGTTTCCTGCTCCAACAACATGTCTACTAATCGATCAATCAATGGTCGATTGTCGCGAATTAGCTGACGCGCTTGTTCATAGCATTGCATCGCGATCGCTTGCACCCGATGATCGATTTTGGCAGCAACTTCTTCGGAATAGTCCGATCGCTGCGTCCAACCGCCGCCGAGAAACACTTCGCTGTCCGGGCGTTCCAGAGCAACCGGACCTAAATCAGACATCCCATAGCGAGTCACCATCTCACGCGCCAGTTCTGCCACTTTCTTAATATCACTAGCCGCACCAATGGTCACTTCACTATGACCAAAGACTTCTTCTTCCGAAGCCCGCCCCCCTAAAGCAATGGTAATCTGATCAATGAGCCACGTCCGAGGCAAGTACAAATCCCCCAGATCAGTGGAGCGACTGATATCCATGAATTCTTCATTGGGTAGGGGTTGGGCAAACCCACCCACACCACCGGAACGGGGTAAAATTGTCACCTTGTTCAAGGGATCAGAATTTTTCAGGATAGTCATCAGCAAAGCATGTCCGACCTCATGGTAAGCAATTAATCGTTTTTTCTTGCTATCCAGAAGCGGCGTCATTTGCAGACCAATGCTCACCCGATCAATGGCATCATCAATTTCTAGAGGGGTAATTGCCTCTTTACGCCGTCGGGCGGTGAGGATCGCCGCCTCGTTGAGTAGGTTCGCCAAATCCGCGCCCGAAAATCCCGGAGTGCGTCGGGCGATCGCTTCTAAGGATATCTCTGGTGCTAATTTCTTATTCTGACTATGAACATCCAAGATTCCCAGCCGTCCGTTATAAGTCGGAAGATCTACCATAACATGGCGATCAAATCGCCCAGGTCTAAGCAGGGCGGAATCTAACACATCGGGGCGGTTGGTCGCCGCAATAATGATAATCCCCGTATTCCCCTCAAATCCATCCATTTCTGTGAGCAACTGGTTGAGGGTTTGCTCGCGCTCATCGTTACCTCCACCAATACCCGCACCCCGTTGTCTACCAACGGCGTCGATTTCGTCGATGAAGATTAAGCAGGGAGCATTTTCTTTGGCTTTTTTGAATAAATCCCGCACCCGCGAGGCGCCCACCCCGACGAACATCTCCACAAACTCACTGCCCGAAATGCTAAAGAACGGAACCCCCGCTTCTCCCGCGATCGCTTTTGCCAGCAGGGTTTTTCCTGTACCCGGAGGACCGACTAACAGCACCCCTTTGGGGATACGCGCACCGATGGCGGTAAACCGTTCCGGTTGTTTGAGAAATGTAACAACTTCTTGCAATTCTTCTTTCGCTTCTTCAATCCCTGCCACATCACCAAATTGTATCCCGGTTTTCGCTTCCATCTGAAAGCGAGCGCGGGATTTGCCAAAGTTTAACGCTTGACCCGAACTACTCGCCGAACGGCGCAGAATCATCATCAGTCCGGCGAGCAAGAGTAAGAGCAAAAATAACTGCATCACCAGCCCTAAAGCGGCGGAATTATTTGTGGTTGGCGTCACATCCAAGGGAATATTGGTGTTCCGCAGTTTCCCAATCAGTTCGCCATTTTGCTCCAGTAGCATGATTTCTTGGGGCGGTTCGGCGTCTTCCTGTCCCGCTAAGTAGACTCTGGCAACATTACGGGCGGGGTCAAGTTCAACTTTTTCGATAGTACAATCCGTTTTCGATGTCTGACTCGGTGGGATCTCTTCGTCGGGGGATGAGGGTGGCGGCGTGCAGGCATCAATTTTCTGCAAAAACTGCCCATAGCTTAACGATGGCTTTTGTTCCGTCTGTTGCGCTTGGGCAGGGACACCCAACATCACACCTTGAACGATCACTAAGCTGGTTACCATACGCCACCAATAACGAAGTTTATTCTGTGGCGGCTTTGGCTTACTCGTTGAACCTCTACGCGGTTCATGTCCCATCCATGATCTCATCCAGGAACTGTTGTTCATCGAAAATTTCCCTTGTTGGTCCTGTCTATTAACTCGCAGCATAATGCTGCCAAGGCGTGACGCGGCACTTTCAACTGCTTCCCAATCTCTAGTTTAGCGTTACTCCAGTCTAGCCGTTGCTTGGGGAGGATTCATGGCAACTGAAGAGGTGATAAGCGACTTGAAGAGTAGGCAGGGTGTAGGGTGTGGGGTGTGGGATGTCAGGAACCAGAGAACTAAGGTATTTTGTATTAGAAAGTATTAATTGGCAAGACATGGTGAAAATTGTTGGCATTAATGGTAGCCTGCGAGCTAAATCCTATAGTTATCAAGCCTTAACCTTAGCCATTCAGCGGGTGCAAGCCTTGGGCGCATCCACGGAAATTCTTGACCTGCGACAGATGCAGTTACCCTTTTGTATCGGTAGCGATGACTATCCCGGTTATCCCGATGTCGTCCGATTACGGGAAACGGTACAGGATGCTGATGGCTTAATTTTGGTTACACCGGAATATCACGGGGGCGTGAGTGGGGTTCTCAAAAATGCCTTAGATTTGATGACATTTGACCATTTATCGGGTAAAGTGACAGGGCTGCTCAGTGTTTTAGGCGGTCAAGCTAACAGTAATGCCCTCAATGAACTTCGCCTGATTATCCGTTGGGTTCATGGTTGGGTGATTCCAGAGCAAATCGCTTTTGGTCGGGCGTGGCAAGCGTTTGGGGAGGATGGCAAGCTTTTAGATGAGAAACTCTCGAAGCGTTTAGATCAGTTTGCTGAGAGTTTAGTGGATCATTCTCGTAAGCTGCGGGACGTGTTATAACAATTCTAAGTGGCTCCAGCTTGAATGGTTCTCATCTCAGGGTCATCGGAGATCAACCCCTCTGATTTTCCCGACAAATTGTATAAGGATGTTACTAAAAAATTGGCTGAACGAAGATTCGTTCAAATAGCCTGTTGGCGGTTTCCTCTTCTCGCTGTCCTGTTGCCAAAATTTAACGGAAGTGGTTTAATGGTAAGCCACTTATTCATCGCCGCTTCTAATACATTGACAAGCTAAATGTCAATACCCTTTGTATTTAATTTTGTCAACAAATATAAAATTTAGTGTAAATTTAACAATTATTTTTAGTAAACTTAAACTCCCATTTGTAAAAATTAAAATAGAGGGAGTCAATCACCTTCGCTTTGTTACTCAAGAACACCTAAGACCCATGATGATATCAGCCATTCCTTCACAACCGACGAGTGCTTCTGCTCAACGTCTTTGTAGCTATGCCAACACAACTAGCTCCCTGCAAGTGATTCGGATTGGTACCCCTAGCGCTTACAGTTTTGAGCGGGTTGTGTTTCCCGGCGATCGCCTGTTGTTTGAAGCGGCATTGGATGCTCAACTGGAAGTTTTATCAACTTATCTGGGTCAAGCGATCAAGATTGAAAAAATCCCCTGTCGCCAGTTACAGGTTGACGTTGATCAGCCTCGGCTATCAGCTTAAGAAATAGCATAAAGAAGGCATATTGGTACAGGTTTTCAAACAAAACTTAACATTGTTTGAAACTCACGTTGCCACAATAGATAAGGACTGGGGAGGACATCGGTTTCCTCCTCTTTTTTTGCTCGTTTTTGGACGTGCGATCGCGCCGAAATGCCGTATAATTAACCCGCCCCATAGCATCTGCCAGAGAAACCGCGATGAGTTACCGAATGGATCGCCGCGCCTACGCTGAAACGTATGGTCCGACTGTAGGCGATCGCATCCGTCTTGCTGATACTGAGTTATTCATTGAAGTGGAACGAGATTTCACCACGTATGGTGATGAAGTCAAATTTGGGGGCGGGAAAGTGATTCGGGATGGGATGGGACAATCTCCCATATCTAATGCCGATGGGGCGGTGGATCTGGTGATTACCAATGCCCTGATTTTGGATTGGTGGGGAATTGTCAAAGCCGATATTGGGATTAAAGACGGCAAGATTTTCCAGATTGGCAAAGCCGGAAATCCCAATATTCAAGATAACGTCGATATTATTATTGGTCCGGGGACGGAAGCCGTAGCGGGGGAAGGGATGATTCTCACCGCTGGCGGGATTGATTCCCATATTCACTTTATCTGTCCCCAACAAATCGAAGTGGCGATCGCATCCGGGATTACCACCATGTTAGGTGGTGGTACGGGACCGGCTACCGGCACCAACGCCACGACTTGCACACCGGGTCCGTGGACTATTTACCGGATGCTACAAGCGGCTGATGCGTTTCCGGTAAACTTGGGATTTCTAGGCAAAGGCAATAGTAGTCAACCCCAAGGACTTGTAGAACAAGTGTTAGCGGGGGCAATGGGGTTAAAGTTACACGAAGATTGGGGAACCACGCCAGCCACAATAGACACCTGTCTGAGTGTCGCCGATGACCATGATATTCAAGTCGCCATCCATACCGACACCCTCAACGAAGCCGGATTTGTAGAAAACACGATCGCGGCATTCAAAAACCGCGCTATCCATACCTACCATACCGAAGGCGCAGGCGGGGGTCATGCCCCTGATATTATCAAGGTTTGTGGTCAAGCTAATGTTTTGCCCTCATCCACGAATCCCACTCGTCCCTACACGATGAATACCCTGGAAGAACATCTGGATATGCTAATGGTATGTCATCACTTAGATCGGGGGATTCCAGAAGATGTCGCCTTTGCCGAGTCCCGGATTCGCCGGGAAACGATCGCGGCTGAGGATATTTTGCACGATTTAGGCGCATTTAGTATGATAGCCTCCGATTCTCAGGCGATGGGGCGAGTCGGGGAAGTAATTCTTCGCACCTGGCAAACGGCGCACAAAATGAAAGTGCAACGGGGTGTTTTATTCCCATCCTCTGGGGAAGCGGTGGAACATGATAATTTTCGGGCAAAGCGGTATGTGGCAAAGTACACGATTAACCCCGCGATTACCCATGGCATTGCTGACTATGTCGGTTCAGTGGAGAAAGGGAAGCTGGCAGATTTATGTCTGTGGAAACCCGCCTTTTTTGGCGTCAAACCAGAGATTGTAATTAAAGGCGGTGCGATCGCCTGGTCGCAAATGGGGGATGCCAATGCCAGTATACCCACACCCCAACCGATTCACAGCCGTCCGATGTTTGGCAGTTTTGGCGGTGCGATCGCGGCTACGTCGTTAACGTTTGTCTCCCAGGCGGCATTAGACCGAGATATTGCCACACAATTGAAGTTACACAAACCGACGGTTGCGGTGTCCAATACCCGGCAAGTAAGTAAGCGAGATATGAAATTAAATGATGCCTTACCGGAGATGGAAGTTGACCCAGAAACCTATCAAGTGAGGGCAGATGGAGAATTGTTAATTTGCGAACCCGCCCAGGTTTTACCGATGGCACAGCGTTATTTTTTGTTTTAGCTGAGACTGTCCAGGTACTTATCTGTTTGTTGGGCGGAGTGATAAGGGAGAGGAATGTGACCCCTGAGAAAACCCGTAGTATCCGAAGGAGAGGAAGCAGGGCAAGGATTGGGGAAATTTTGTGTAAAAATCAATCATATCATTATTGCATGGCAATGCTGGGATTTCCTTGGTAAAACCAGATGAACTTGGCACTCGGACAAACAATTGGTGGACGCTATAATATCGTGCGACAACTGGGACAAGGGGGGTTTGGTGCAACATTCATCGCCCAAGACCGACATTTGCCCAATGATCGCGACTGTGTGGTCAAGCAACTTAAACCCCAGGGAACTGACCCGTTTACCTTGCAGACGGCGCGGCGTTTGTTTGAAACGGAAGCCAAAATCCTGCATCAGTTGGGTCATCATCCGCAAATTCCCCAGCTATTTGCCTTTTTTGAAGAGAATCAAGAGTTCTACTTGGTGCAGGAACTGATTGAAGGGGATAATCTGAGTCAGGAATTTACACCGGGAACCCCGTGGTCAGACCAGCAGGTGATTGATCTGTTGCAGGAAATCCTGACTATATTAGCGTTTGTCCATCAGCATCATGTGATTCACCGCGATATTAATCCCCACAACCTGATCCGGCGTCAATCGGATGGTAAGTTAGTTCTGATTGATTTTGGCGCAGTGAAACAAGTTAGCACTCAGGTGGTGCAGGGACAATCCTCTAGCTTTACCGTGGCGATTGGTACGCCGGGATATCGACCCAGTGAACAAGCGAATGGGAATCCCCGCTTGAGTAGTGATATTTATGCGGTGGGGATCGTGGGGATTCAGGCGTTAACCGGGGTAGCGCCTCAGGAACTACCAACTGATCCCGACAGTGGAGAACTTTGCTGGCGCGATCGCACGTCGGTTCGTCCAGAGTTGGCGAAGGTTCTGGATAAGATGATCCGCTACGATTTTCGCGAACGCTATCCCTCGGCGGAGGCGGCGTTACAGGCGTTGCATGACTTGACTCAACCCACGCAGGCGACGGTGGCTTTGGGCGCGGCTTCCCCGCCGCCTGTGACTCAATCCTCTAAACGGAAGAAACTGCTTGTTGTCCTCTTAATTACCGTAGCAGTCATTGCTGGTGGCGCAGGGGCGACAGTGGCGATTATCAACTGGATTAATTCAACCAATGCGATCCAATCCTATAACCGAGGCGAAACCCTGCTGGAGTTGAGGCGGTATGAGAATGCCCTCAGCGCTTATAATCGGGCGGTGGAACTGCAACCCGACTATGCTGAAGCATGGCAAGGTCAAGGGGATGCACTGTTGGGATTGGGTAAGCCAGAAGCAGCGTTGGATGCTTATGATCAGGCGATTCAAATTCAGCGCCAGTATCCAGAGGCTTGGAAAGGACGAGGAGAAGCATTAGCCGCATTGCAGCGCTATGAAGCCGCGATTCGGGCGTTTGACCAAGTGACGGAACTGCAACCGGAGGATGTGGACACCTGGGAACGTCGCGGCATGGTACAAATGAAGTTACAGCGCTATTCGGCGGCGATCGCATCCTATGATCAGGCGTTAGAGATTCAATCCAATTATGCCTCAGCGTGGTATCAACGGGGCTGGGCATTACATAATTTACAACAGTACAAAGAGGCGATTAAATCTTATGACAAAGCCGTAGAACATCAGCCGGATTTTGCTGAATCCTGGTATCAACGGGGGAATGCGTTTGTCAATTTAAATAAACACCGTGACGCCGTGGACTCTTACCAGAAAGCGGTTCAGTTCCAGCCTGATTTTTACCGGGCGTGGTACAGTCAGGGCAGTATTTTAAATACTTTAAACCAGTATGAAGAGGCGTTAGTGGCGTTTGAGCAAGCGGTTCAACTTCAGCCCAACAGTTATGAGGCGTGGTATGGTCGGGCTTGGGCGTTGCATCAATTGCAGCGTTATGAGGAAGCGTTAACGGCTTACGAGAAGGCGGTGAAACTGAGACCCAGTTCAGATCAAGCCTGGTATAACCGGGGGAATGTCTTCTATACATTGGCACAATATTCAGATGCGATCGCGGCGTATGATCAAGCTGTTGCCCACAAACGCAGCCATTACCAAGCCTGGAATAGTCGCGCTAATGCCCTATTTAATCTGAAGCGATACAGTGAAGCCTTGACCTCTTATGAAAACGCTTTGAAATATCAACCTGATTACAAAGAGGCGAAGCGGGGGAAAGACCAAACGCAGCGTCAACTTGAGAAGTTGAAAAAGAAATCCCAGCCGCGCTCAGCCAGTAGGGATGACGAGGAAGAAACTGAGGATTAAACTCAAGTTGTCTTAAGACCAAGTTAATGATTTTTTCAATAAAATTCACATATAATGAGTATTTACTAATTGTTTTATTAATTATTTTTTCTCAACCTTGACATTCACAGATTAATGAGCCATGATATCAAGAATAAGATGAAAAATCAAGGGTTTCAGTAGGTTTATTTCAGGGAATTACTTTCTTTGATTCATACTAGATAGCGTCACCTCATGTAAATTAAAGATAACTTGCTGTCAATACGCTTATGGCAATTGCCAAGGCGATTCAGAATTGTATGACTAATATAACCAAAAGTCATTGATTTACGTTGCCGAGGAAAAATCATGCCAAAAACATCCACAAAAAATGTTAAATCTGGGTCTTCCGGACTTAGTGTGCTAAACTATCAGTTTTAATGAGCCAGGAAGCTTACCAAACAGGGACTGTAGCGTTTAATCGCCTCAAAATAAATTGAAATTCGGGTAAAAATGGTTAAAGCTATTGCTGTCCAATATTTGGGCAAATCAAACTAACAATTTAGCACACCAACTACGGAAGACCCGAAATTTATAGAGAGTTAAGAGAATTTGAAAAATCTCGTCGCTACTATAAAATTGCCTATAAAAGTGGTTGCAATCAAGCTCTTGACGGAATAGCTTTATCTTACCTCACCGAGAAAGGTGATAAAGAATTTTCTTTGGCGGCTGATACTTTTAGAGAAGCAACGAAAGATTATGAATACAAAGAAGACTATACTTTAACAAAAGAGCAATATGAAATTCTGTTTACCTTAGTAGAAAATTATCTTTATAATGAAGAAAGAAAAAGTTACTCAGAAGCCGAAAAGTGGCTGAAATTGGCGGAAAGAGCAAAATTTAATACTTTAAGTCAAGCTCAGCTCTGGTGTCCGTACCAAAAAATGAGTCACTGGCAATTTTTACTTTTGCAATTTAAAAAACTGGATTATTTGTTAAGTTTTTTGTTAAAACAACCAAAAGTTCAGGTCTTTTCAACAAGGGTTCAATATCTACAATATCTAAAGCTAAAGCTAAAGGCTTTACCGAATCCAGAATTAAAGTTAAGTGATTATGTAAATAGCCTTTATTTCGACTCTTATCCAGATTTTAAATCTTATGTGTCTGATTTAGAAAATTGCTACAAAATTAATCTATACTATAGTAGGTTAAAACAAAGTCAGAACTTTAAGAATAAAGAAGATTTTAAATATTTAAGAAATGCAATTGTAATTAATGCATTGTTTTGGCAACTATATGAAAATTTTGAAACGATAAAAATAAACAAAAATAATTATGAACAAAAAGAAGAACTTAGAAAAACTATTCATAGACTAGCTAATGAAAAAAGAGCTTATAAGATTAGAGAAAATGTAATTGAGAATTGGCTGGGTAAGCAGGAAAATGTCAATGAACCAGATGTGAATAATTCCGAATCACTAAAAGACATTGATCTGGCAATAGACACAATTGTGCGTTTTGTTGAGCAACAAATACCAAATACATCTGACAAAAAGTAAATGATGTGAATGGGCGCAGCGTTTGGGTAGAGAGTTTTGCACGAGTACCCATAAGATTATTCCCCAATGCTACTCCTGTAGCCAACTCCAAAAGACTGACGCTTCTAGCCTACGGCTGGCTTCGCTAACGCCGCTCCCCCAATAGCCTCACGGGAGTACCTCTAGGATATTAATATCTGGCGTCTTCTGTGCCAATGCGCCTACTTGACCGATGCCCGATACAGGATGTGTTTCCAAATTAACCCTTCATTTTACCTGATTTTTCCAAAAAAATCAGCAACTTCCCATTTTCTTCACAAGTAGTTTAGAATCAGCGCTTATAATCGGTACAGTATCTGTAGTTTTCTGTGACAGTTCTTATCCAAGCTTAACAAGTCCTATTAGTAACCACTTAAGTGATGCCTCGAATCCTTTTAATCGATGACGATCCCGCCATCTCGGAACTTGTCTCCATTAACCTAGAAATGGCAGGATACGAAGTTCACCAAGCGCCAGATGGAATCAAAGGTCAGGCGCTAGCACTGCAACTCCAGCCCGACCTGATTATACTCGACTTGATGCTGCCTCGCGTCGATGGCTTTACCGTTTGCCAACGGTTGCGTCGGGACGATCGCACGGCGGATATTCCCGTGTTGATGCTGACGGCGTTGGGTCAAACTCAAGATAAGGTGGAAGGATTCAATGCGGGTGCGGACGATTATCTGACTAAACCCTTTGAACTCGAAGAAATGCTCGCCCGGGTACGCGCCTTACTGCGACGCACCGATCGCATTCCCCAAGCCGCCAAGCATACGGAAATCCTCAACTATGGTCCTTTGACGCTGATTCCAGAACGGTTTGAGACGATTTGGTTTAATCAAACGGTCAAATTAACCCACCTGGAATTTGAACTGTTACACTGCTTATTGCAGCGTCATGGTCAAACAGTTTCCCCCAGTGAAATTCTCAAAGAAGTCTGGGGATATGATCCAGATGACGATATTGAAACCATTCGCGTTCATGTGCGCCACCTGAGAACCAAACTCGAACCTGATCCCCGTCATCCCCAATATATTAAAACAGTATACGGTGCGGGATACTGTCTGGAGTTACCCAGTAGTGAAGAAACCGCCGAGGCGGGATCATCCAATGCAGCAAAATCAGAATAGGGGATGTAGAGACGTAGCATGCTACGTCTCTACAGCCGTCATTAACGGTAACGTAACCGTAAATGTCGTACCGACTCCCACCGTACTCTCAACCGTAATCTCGCCGCCATGTAAATCAACCGCTTGCTTAACAATACATAATCCTAATCCTGTACCCTTAATATTACCCACATTAGCAGCGCGTTCAAATTGCTGGAAGAGTTTGTTCAGGTACTCTGGAGGTATACCAATTCCTTCATCCTGCACCTGAAACGTAACCTGTTGGTTATTCCTCGTCACTATTAACCGAATATTACCCCCTTGGGGAGAATACTTAATCGCATTGGTGAGCAAATTGGTGAGTAAATACCGTAGTAAACTTTCATCGAAATAGGCAAGGGGAAACTCTCCCTGATAACTGAAATTGAGGCTATGTTGCTGGCTAGCCAGGGGAATTAACTGTTCCCTAATAGTTTCACACAACGCAATCACATCCAAAGACTCAGGTTGAAAGTCTAATTTTCCCGCTTCAGCTTGACTCAGAGTTAAAACATCTTCCAGTAGCTGATTCATATTCGTCACCGCATTTTGAATCCGCTTAAAATGCCGAGTTTTTCGCTCATCCTCCTGATCTGCTTTTAACTGAAGCAGTTCCGCTGACATCTGGATCGTAGTTAACGGGGCGCGTAAATCATGGGACGCCATGGACAGTATCCGGGATTTATTTTGATTAATCACCTGCTCATCTGCCAACAATTGCCGCATTTTTATCGCTTGTTTATGTTGACTCAAGGCGATTTTAATCGTCGCGTGTAAGTCTCGTTCTTTAAAGGGTTTGATTACATAACCATAGGAGCCTGTGGCTTCCGCCTGCTGTAAGGTATCATCATCGGCATACGCTGTCGTATAGATAACCGGAATATCCAATTGCTGATGAATCGTAGCCGCCGCTTCAATCCCATTCATTTCTCCTTTAATCACGATATCCATGAGGATTAAATCCGGCTTAATTTCTGCCGCTTTCTGAATCGCCGCTTCTCCGGAGGAAACAATCGCATCAACGCTATACCCCAGCTTTTTCAGTTTGCGGGATAAGTTCTTGGCAATTAACAGTTCGTCTTCGACAATTAGAATATGAATATCGCTCATTTGTTTAGATCCGTTTTTGATACTGAAGTTCGCTAAATTGAATCGAAAATACTGTGCCGGGAGTGCGTTGGAGTTCAATCGTTCCTTCTAACTGTTCGATTAATGTACAAACGACTTGAAACCCCATGGATTCGGTATCCTGAAAATCCAATGCTTCGGGAAATCCGATGCCATTGTCGCTGATGACTAAGTGAATTTGCCCATCTGACTGTTGATGACAGTCGATAGCCACAATTCCTCCTTCTCGCTCATCCGGAAAGGCATGTTTGAGGCTATTCGAGACTAATTCATTAATGATTAAGCCACAAGGCGTAGCGGTTTCAATGTTGAGGAATATTGGCTCAACAGTGATGTGTAACTGAATGCAATCCTCATTAACATTATAGGAATCAAACAGATTATTTGCCAAGTCTTGGATATAGTCCTCCAGGTTAATTTGTCCAATGGTGGGCGAACGATATAATTTCTCATGAATCAGCGCCATGGAGTAAATTCGATTTTGGCTTTCTTCAAAGAGTTTGCCGATGTGAGGTTCAGTAATGGAGTCGGCTTGTAGTTCCAAGAGACTGGACACCACATTTAAATTATTTTTAACCCGGTGATGAATTTCTTTGAGTAAAACCTCCTTTTCTTTCAGTGACGCTTTGATTTGTTCTTCTGCCTTTTGCCGCTCAGTAATATCAATCCCCACAGTCACACAGACTTGACTTTGCTGATATTTCTGAGCCACGATCAAATAACTTTGGATAGTGCCATTCATCTCAAACCGCAGTGTTTGAGACGTGGTTTGAGTTGAGCTGGCAAAAAATTGGCGCAGGAACTCAGCAAAATCACCATTTTTGTCAACAAAGCCAACTTTTTGACCTAAGAAATTATCAGGCGTTAAATGATAACGCGAGGCTAAATGGCGATTAACTCCCAAATAAGTTAAATCGGCACTAATCCAAGACACTAAGCCCGGTACAGCATCTAAAACAGCTTGGAGTTGAGATTGAGACGTTTGCCATGCTTTGGTGGTAATTTCCCGTTCTTTTGCCAGGGCGATCGCCGCCGCCGCAGAACTCAACAATCCCTCTTCCAAGGGTTGCCATTCTCTGGCTTCGACACAATTATCAAAGCCAATAAATCCAAAGAATTCTCCATTGACAATTAACGGTAATGCCAGGATCGATAAAATCCCTTGGGGTGCTAAAATAGACCGTTCCGATTCCGGAAAATCTGTCACAATCCCATTAATTATACCTCCTTGAGCTAAGACATCCATCCAACGGGGGACAAAATCATGATAACTGACATTTTGTAGCGCCGGATTATCTAGTTGGGATTCAATTCCTGGGGCGCACCATTCCGCCCGTTGGCTACTAAAAAGTTGTCCTGTTTCATCACAATGATTCTCAAACACATAAATTCGGTTAGCATCGGCAATCGGGGCGAGAATGCTCAAAATTTGCTGATAAACATCACAATTAACAGGCGCGGCTAATAATTGACGCTGCACTTCAACCAACGCCGTCAAATAGCGATCGCGCTTGGCTAATGATGCTTCAGTTTTCTTGCGTTCGGTAATATCGCGACAGACACAAATCAGTCCACCCCCCTCAATTAATGTCAGGGATAATTCCTCGGCAAATGTCGAACCATCGCGCCGTTTCGACAAGGTTTCTCCTCGCCAATATCCATGTTCAATCAGCACAGGAAAAATATCGCGTTCAATGCGACTGACTTCATCAGGATAATACAAGTGATACCAGGTTTTTCCCAATAAATCCGTCGGTGTCTCATAGCCAAATATTTCCAGATGTGCTTGATTTAGATAAATATATTCACCCTTCTCATTTAAAATGCAAATTCCATCAATAGCGGCTTCAATCGCGGCTAACTGTTGATTGAGAGTTTGTTCAGAGAGTTTGCGTTCCGTAATATCCGTCAGCGTTCCTGATGTTCCTTTAATGCTTCCATCTGCGGCTAAAGTTAGCCTAGAAAACACTTCCAGCCAGCGAATATTACCGTTTTTGGTCAAATAGCGAATTTCCTGACGACAGTATTCCTGTTGACGATTAATTAGGGATTGAAATAGATCCAGATGCAGTTGTCGATCCGGCTGATGGATATAATCCCAACAAGGCGTTCCTAGACTGTCCTCAATTAAAAATTCCGTAATTTCTGTCCAAGCAGGATTCAAAAATGTCCAGTTTCCTTGAGCATCGGTTTGGAAAATAACCTCCTTGACGCTATTAATTACTGACCGATACTGTTCTTGACTCTGGCGTAACTCATCTTCCGCTTTTTGGCGGCGTTTATCATTGCGATAAGCCTCCATAATATTGGCACAAGTTGCCAGAAAAGGTTGCAGATACTCGACAAGGCTTTCATCATATCCTCCTGGTCGATTAGCAATGCCCACCATACCGACAAATTTGTTTTCAATATAAAACGGCAGTCCCAAAAATGCCATTAGCGGCGGATGATCGTCTGGGAGTTTACCCCGACCCGAATCAGTAATAGGATGGTTAATCATAACAGGTCTACCTGTGACGATAACCGCATTAAATAGAGTTTGTAGAGTATCCAACTCCATCTCCGGAACCGTTTCCTCGTTCCCAAGACTAGAGATAATGACCTGAGATTTTAGATCAGGTCTACCCCGTATCTTCATGTAAGCTTCTTCGACAAAGGCTTTACCATTCTCTGTATAGAGAATCTCACCAATGAAGCCATATTCACTATTGGTTAACCCCAAGATACTGTCCAAGAGTCCATCAAAAAGAATATGGGGATTTGCATCAGCAATAAATTGAGACTGCGCGGCGCTAATCGCTTGTAATAGCTGATTACTCTGTTGGAGAGTCGCTTGATCCTGTTGGCGTTGGATGGCTTGTTGATAGGCATCACTAATATCCCGTTGAATGACGACAATATAGGCACAGTTCCTGTGTTCATCTTGTACCAATGAACTCGATAAATCCATAATCGCCAGAGTACCATCCCGACGAATCATTTCCACATCTAAGCGATTGCTTCCGGTTGCTAAAAGTGTGGGGAATTGTTCAGCAAAGCGTTGTTTTGACTCTGGCGTCAAAAACTCATCCAGGTGATGACCAATCAGTTCAATTTCCCTATAGCCCAACTGTTCGACTGAGGCGGGATTGGTTTGCCAAATAAACCCATCGAGATCAATAACATGAATAGAATCGGGAGCGGCTTCAAACAGCGAGCGAAACCGGACTTCACTCTCCCATAACGCATCTTGAGCATATTTTCGCTCTGTGATATCATGGCGAATCGCTAGATATTGAAAGGGTTGACCTTGCTCATCTAAAAAGGGAATGATGGTCGTATCCACCCAGTAATAACTATTATCCTTTGCCTTATTTTTGATTTCTCCTTGCCAAACATTACCTTGGGCTATTGTTTGCCACAGTTGCTGAAAGAATGAGGAGGGATGATATCCGGAATTAATCAGACGATGGGTTTGACCAATTAATTCATCTGGAGAATACTGAGAAATTTCGCAGAATTTTTGGTTGGCATAAGTAATCATACCCTGAGCATCTGTAATTGCCACAATTGCCGAATAATCCAAAGCCAATTTGTGAAACTCTAACTCCTGGGTTCGCGCCTTAACGCGACGTTCGAGTTCCTGATTAAACCGTTGCAAGGCTTGATGCACTCGTTTGCGTTCCAATTCAGCGGCGGCTCGAGTCGCAAAAATCTGGAGAATGGCTAAGGCTTGTCGGGGTTCAGGGATGAATTGTTCGTGTAAAACACAAAGATTGCCAATTGGATTTCCGTCACCATCCGTCAAAGCTACACCCATATAACTATCGGCGCATAAGGTAACTAACGCCGCATCATCAGCAAACGTTTTTTGCACCTGAGTGGGACACCAATAAGTTCCTTCCGCTAACACTCGTTGGCAAGGTGTATGGGTGATAGAATAGGTAAACTTTGGCTGTAATTGACCCTTTGACCAAAATGCTAATGTCTTAAAAGAATCGCCGACTCGCTCACTAACCAGAACATGGGAAACACCTAAAGCCAAGGCGATATGGCGGACTAATTCTCGGAAAAAGTCAGCACCTGTAACGTTAGCCGTTGCTGCAAAAATATTTTTAAGGGCGGCTTCGGCTGTTTTGCGACTATTAATATCCGTGAGTGTGCCAATATATCCCAGACTCTCGCCATTGGTTCCGACTTCGGGGACAGCTTGACAAAATACCCACGTTACCTTACCGTCAGGTGTAAGAAAGCGATGCTCTGAGGTAAAAACCTGCTGTTGCTCAACCGCATCATGCCAATCCCGAATCACGCGATCGCCGTCTTGGGGGTGTAAGGTTTTTGCCCATCCTTGTCCCAGGATTTCTGCTATGGGAATTCCGGTAATTTCAGCACAGCGTTGATTCGCATACAAGCCAATTCCTTGAGCATTGGTGCGGAAAATACCCACGGGTGAGGCGTCAGCTAAGGTTGCATAACGATGCTCACTTTCCTGTAATTGTTGTTCGATCTGTTGACGTTGCGTTAATTCCGTTTGCAGTTGCTGCGTGCGTTCCTGAACTTGCTTTTCTAGTTGAATCGTGCGATTTTCTAATAACTCAACCTTTTCCCGTTGCAGTTGGCGCACTTGTTGCTTTAAACCCTGAATCACCTGATACATTTCCATCGGATTCAGGGCTTGCAGTAGGCGAGTTTGCGTCACAAGTCCCACCAATTCCCCTTGACTATTTGTTACCAGTAATCGTTGCACTCCTTGGGACAGCATTTGTTGATGCGCTATCCATAATGAGTCTTTGGGATTCAGGCAAAATTGAGGTGTACTCATCACCATTTGGGCGGAAATGGTACAGAAATCTAAACCCAACGCCTGACATTGAACTATATGGGGTTCAGTAATCATTCCCACCGGAATTGGCGATGCACTTGATGGGTTTTTCTGCTCAACAATCACCACACAGCTAATCCGATAGTTTGACATTAGCTGAGCCACATCTAAGATAGAGGTGTTCGGTTGCGTCTGAATCACAGAGGTTACCATCACATCCTCAACCCGTCGCCACCGCAATACGTTTGTTGGTTGCAAATAAGCGCGAATACTATCCGGCGTCACCACACCCTGTAAATTCCCCCCATCATCGACAATGGGTAAGTGACGAATGCGATGGTGACGAAACAGGTTGAGTGCGGTAAAAATCGTCTGAAAGTCCGACGCTTTCAAGGTAATCAAACGCCCTGTCATTATCTCAGCCACATTTACCCCAGCCAAGTTCATCCCTTGAGCCACTAATCGGACAATATCCCGTTCCGTCAGTATCCCCACCAGTTGCGTTCCCTCCCGCACCAGCACACAACTAGCGCGTCGTTCGTTGATTGGGTTAGCCTCTGGTGCTACATTGAAACACGGTAAGGAACAAGTGCTTCGGAGTTGACTCATCTGCGCGATCGCGTCTATCACAGGTGTATCGGGTACAACGGTTAGGGGTTGAGTATCAATAGCCACCTGGGGTGATGACGCAATGGGACGATCTAACGCTTGCATGGGACTTGCTGGGATAATCTGTCACAGGATAAAAAGGGGGTTCTGTTTCAGTTATTCCCAGATGGACTCGCTCAACTTTCTATTTATAGCGTTAATCTATAAAGTTTTGTAAATTAATAAGGTAAGCTTATAAAATATCGTCTTCCTGTTTCCCGTTCCCTGTTCCCTCTCCCGCCTATATGTTTAACAATCCAATCCTCTAATTAGTCAGCAAAGGAGTTAAAACCATGGCACTCACAGCCTCAACCATGTTGCCTCTAGGCAACAAAGCCCCAGAATTCCAGTTACCCGATGTGGTATCAGGCGAAACGATTTCCTTAGACACGTTTGCGGGAAAACAGGGATTAGTGGTGATATTTCTTTGTCGTCATTGTCCATTTGTCAAGCATGTTCAGGGTGAATTAGCCAAACTAGGTCGAGACTACCAGGATGCGGATCTGGGGATTGTGGCAATTAGCGCCAACGATGCCACGACTCACCCCGATGATGCGCCGGACAAATTAAAGCAAATGGCACAAGAATTAGGATTGACGTTTCCCTTGTGTTATGACGAAAGCCAGGAAACAGCGAAAGCCTATACAGCCGCCTGTACGCCAGACTTCTTTGTGTTCGATCGCGATCGCAAACTCGTCTACCGGGGACAATTCGACGATAGCCGCCCAGGGAATGATCAACCTGTGACAGGTAAGGATCTGCGATCCGCGATCGATGCGGTATTGGCACAATCACCTGTTAGTGAAGAACAAAAGCCCAGTATCGGCTGCAACATCAAATGGAAGCCAGGGAATGAACCCGCGTACTATGGCGCTTAAGGGATTAAGGCAGGTTTCATGTGTAGGGGCGGGTTTAGGGACAAACTTAACCCACAAACCAATAACCTTTCTCCAAAACCCGCCCTGCCCCCTATCACCACCGCGACATTTTTGGCGTGCGATCGCGGTTGAGAGGTTGGGATTAGGGCGGGTTTTGTTGTTTAGTTTGAGGTAGGTTTCCTGATTTAATCCCTAAACCCGCCCCTACATCTTTGGGATGCGATCGCGGGTGAGACTAAGGCAAACATGACTCAAACTTTATAGTTGCAAGTTTTCTGGATAATCATGAACCGACACTCTAGTTAGTTATTTAATGTCAAACTAATAAGGTAAATTTAATGGGCAGTTTAAATCTGAACAGCTTATAATTACCTTTTACTCAATAGAGTAAAGATAAGATGAACCTGCTGGGCATCGAAGTCTTTCTTCTGAACGACTAGGCACTACCACTATTTCAGGCGGTTTGGTAGAAGGTTTGTCTGTTCCACAAATACCATCCATTGTGATAGTTCCACCATTTTCTTTAATTTCAAATACCACCCCGGTGTAACTTTTAAGTCCAGATTCTTTAGCCGCCGCTGTAGCCATTACACCGGGTATTTGTTGGGGGGTGATAATCTGGTAGCGATAACGTTCTGTTTCTGGCGATATTCCCAGATTTAATTCCTCAATTGAGTGAGCAAAAGTACCTTTTTCTAGATAGATCATTTGCTGCATTCGATTGATTGAACGAATATGTTTTTTGGCTTCAGATTGTTTGGCTTTCGTTGCCTGATTCAGAAAATAGGGTAATACAATCGCCGCAACTGTACCTAAAATGATTAGACCCAAAAACAAGCAACCACAACCTGCAAATATCCATAGTATAAGAGGAAACTTATTTTTCTTGGCAGTTGCCGTTGATTCTACTGTCCAATCGCCTTCTGGTGGTGTTTGTGCCATCGTAATAGTTCCCCCTGATTGAACCCGTGGGCAAGCTTAATCATGTCAGAGTATTCCCATCGACTCTATTTGTCAATACAACCCTATCTGAATTTTCACGGTTTGTTAGAGTAGACTCCGCGCCTTCAGTTGTAAATAACGGTTAACCAACTGCTCACTAATCTGATTCGCTGGTGCATCTAATACCAACACCCCTTTTTGCTTCAATTGGGCAAAAGCTACCTGACGCTGGGCAATTAAATCTAACGCAACGGCACGAGAGTATGTTGTTTCTAGATCAGAAGTCCGAGTGTGAGCAATAGTATCAACTTGGGGATCACGTAATGTCACACAAAAGGGCAAATAACGCGGCGTGAGGCGTCCCATGGCTGATAAGAGTTCAGCCGAAGCGGTTACATCAACAATATCGGTAATCAAAACCACTAAAGCACGACGAGTTTGTTGATTCACTAATCGCGTCACCGCGCCAAAATAATCCGGTTCTAATAATACAGGTTGAATTGGCGTCAATCGTTCTATTAATTTCGACAACTGATGCTGACCCCGTTCCGGTGGAATCCAACTGGTCACCTCTCGGTCAAACACCCCAATTCCCACTCTATCGCCTCGATTTAATCCCGCCAAAGCCAGGGATAATGTCGCATTTAATCCCCAATCAAATCGCTTTAATCCCTGCACCTGCGCCGTCATTAACCGTCCTCGGTCGAGTAAAATAATTAAGGTTTGCTCCCTCTCTGGTTCTAATACCCGGATTAACGGACGTGAACGGCGGGCTGTGGCTTTCCAATCAATCAGTCGAGTATCATCGCCAACACCATACTCCCGAAGTTCTGCAAACTCGGTTCCCGCACCCAGGCGTCGCGCTCGGCGCATGGTTCCGGTATTTTCTAAGGTGAGGCGAATCGAAAGTTCTCGCAATCCCAGCAAATCCGGATACACCGCCACCATCTGACTGGCGGGGATTGTCCAATCCAGCCATGCTAATCCCCAGCGCCCCCGTTGTCGCACTTGAATATCTCCCCAGTGATACTCGCCGCGACGTTTAGGATGAACGGTATAGGTGAATTCCTGAGTATGATTGGGTTCCAGTTGGGCTGAAAGAGTGGATGTAGAGATGTCAAACTCTAACGGGTAGTGATCACGCAGGCGAATTCGGGCAGATGACGATCGCGATCGCACCGATAGTACCACAGGATTATCCCGCCCGATGGATAATCGATGTAACGGATAGCGTGTCACTGTCACACGATGCGGTTTAACCCGTTGTCCATCCCAAACCGCTAAACTCAGGACAACCGCATCAAACCCCAGAGTTCCCCAAATGCTGCTGGGCTGATTAAACACAACAGCGAGGACAAGGGCGATTACCATACCCAATAGCAGCAACCCATACAGACGTTGTGACGGAATAATCATATTTCATTTAAGGCTTGCTTAATCAAAGATGGCATTTTTCAAGCGCGATCGCTCTATACTTTTTCCAGTTCCTCGATTACTGTATAAACATGGGGTTTCATCCTGGCTCCCTGCTTCTTTTTTAACACTCATCAGGGTAAGCGATCGTGTCCAGCTCTCAACTGCCTATACCCGGACTAGGAGATATGGTGTTGGGTACTCCCCATCGCCCTAGTTCTGCGCCTTCCCCCGATTCCACACTCTCACCTCGTCCCACTGATGTGGTGCTGGGATTTCAGCCTTCACAGTACCAAAGAGCAATTTTCGATTGGCTATCCCGTGGAGAAGGGTCTTGTGTGGTATCAGCCGTTCCTGGTAGCGGTAAAACAACCACTCTCCTCAAAGGAACTAATTATCTCCCGTCTCACTTACGGTCTCGCTTTTTAGCCTTCAATCGACATATTGCCGAAGAACTGTCCAATCGCTTACCTCGCCATATCAAAGCTAGCACCATTCACTCATTAGGATTAGCCAGTATTTGTCGCCGCTATCGGGGAATGCCGAACATTGATAACCGCAAGTATTTCCAACTGGTTGACCGTTATTTAGCTGACAAAAATGTCAACTATGAATCTCAAGAACGGCGGGGATTAATTGAATTAATTAAATTTACCCAACTGACCTTAACCGACCCCCCAAACCAGCAAGCCTTAAAAACATTAATTCACCACTACAACCTTTATCAGTTCCGGG
The DNA here is from genome assembly GCF_040220555.1 of Coleofasciculus sp. C1-SOL-03. Taxonomy (NCBI): domain Bacteria; kingdom Bacillati; phylum Cyanobacteriota; class Cyanophyceae; order Coleofasciculales; family Coleofasciculaceae; genus Coleofasciculus; species Coleofasciculus sp. C1-SOL-03. Next base: position 17,857 of record NZ_JAVJUO010000171.1, on the reverse strand, counting down.
ATTTAGATTTCATCGAAAATGCTGTTTATCACATTTTAGAGCGTGGTATTCAACAAGCCAGTCATCGTATTTCCTACTCCGATATGATTTGGTTGCCTTGTATATTAGACCTCACGGTAAACAGTTACGATTTTCTCTGTATTGATGAAGCGCAAGACCTTAACCGAGCGCAGTTACAAATCGTGCTTAAAGCCCATGCCCAAGGAGCGAGAGGCATTTATGTGGGTGATGCTCATCAGGCAATTATGGGGTTTTGTGCTGCTGATCATCGCAGTATTGAAACGATTATTTCAACCACTAACGCAATGCGACTGCCCCTATCAATATGTTACCGATGTCCCACGTCTCATATTGAATTAGCGAATAAAATTTACCCCGTAATCGAACCTCGTCATGGCGCACCTGTGGGGACGATAACTGAGATAGGAAAATCAGAAATCCCTAAATTAGTCAAGGAAAGAGATTTGATTGTTTGCCGTTGTTTTTATCCTCTCATAAAAACCTATTTTGATTTGCTATGTGCGGGGATTAAAGCCAAAGTTCGTAACAAAGATATTATTCCTCAACTGTTTTCACTGCTGGAACAAATCGTAGGAGAAGGGGAAAACGATTATTCTCCCAGTGAATTTACTGACATTTTAACGGACTGGTATACGCAACGGAAAAAAGAAATGATGGAGGATGAAGTCGAGATGATGATCATTGTGGGATTGCATGACCGAATACAAACCTTGAATGCTATCTACGTGGGCAGTCAATGTGTAAATACCGGAGAACTAAGAGAAGCCATTGCTAATCTATCTGGAGAATCAAAAAATGCGGTCAACCTAACCACAATACATGGAGCCAAAGGGTTAGAAGCCAACCGAGTCTTTCATCTTAGACCCGATTTAGTCCCTCACCCTAGAGCCACCAAAGATTGGGAAAAAACGCAGGAAAACAACTTAGAATTTGTGGCTCTGACTCGCGCTCGTACTGATTTGTTTTTGGCTAAAGGCTAAATAAGATGAATCACCGAAAAAATCACATCCATCGTACTATTTTAAGACTCTAGGCAACGACTCTAAACCCTCTGCGTTACTCTGCGTTAACCTCTGCGCCTCTCTGCGTTAAAAAAGTATATCATTCATAGCCATACCATCAACGCGGAACCGGAACCTGCTTCAATAACGACGCAATCACCCCATCAACCATCAACCCATCCAACTGCGCCTCTGGTTTCAAAATCAGACGATGACGCAACAACGGCGGCGCCACCGCTTTCACATCATCCGGTGTCACATAATTTCGCCCCGCCAACCAAGCATACGCCTTACTCGTTTGTAACCACGTCGCCGTCGCCCTGGGAGACGCCCCTAATGCTAAATCTGGATGGTTACGTGAACCCGCCACTAATGCTAATAAATAATCCAATATCTTCTCATCCACATCAACAGCTTGTACCGCTTTCCGCCCATTCAGAATATGTCCTACCGTTGCCACAGGTTTGAGACGTTCCAAATCAAAACGTTTAGCCCGAAATCCCTTCTGCACATTCAGCAACATCTGCTTTTCGGCGGCGGTATCTGGGTAATCCACCACCAGTTTAAATAAAAAGCGGTCTAACTGCGCTTCGGGTAACGGATAAGTCCCCTCAAATTCTAGGGGATTTTGAGTCGCAATCACCCAAAACAAGTCCGGTAAAGGTAAACTTTCCCCATCTAACGTTACCTGTTGTTCTTCCATCGCTTCTAATAGCGCCGCTTGGGTTTTTGGGGGTGTACGGTTAATTTCATCCGCCAGCAAAATCTCGGTAAAAACGGGTCCTTGCTTGAGGGTAAAACTGCGGCTATTCAGGTCAAAAATATTGGTTCCGAGAATATCTGAGGGCAAAATATCAGGAGTAAGTTGAATTCGGCGAAAATCGGCTTGTATTAATTTTGCCAGCACTTTCACCAGTAAGGTTTTTCCGGTTCCCGGTACACCTTCGATAATCACATGACCTCCACTCAGTAGGGCGACAAGCAACTGTTGCACGACAGTCGATTGACCCAAAACAACTTTGCCCAGGGTTTGGCTGATGCGATTAAAGATGGTGTTGTCATTTGTCATGTTTCAGGGAACGGGGAACAGGGAACAGGGAACAGGGGAATGTAGAGACGTAGCATGCTACGTCTCTACGTCGGGGCGGGTTTAGTCGCATCTGGGTGAGGGAAGAAAGGATAGTTGTCAAACCCGCCCCTACACATTCATGCGCCATGCCCTCGAAGGTTGTGAAGGGTCAAAACTTTTTTATAATTCCGACCATTTTCTCAACCAGTTTAGCAAGTCAGATTCACTCAAACGGCGTTTGCTAGAGGAGACTTGCAACAGTTGTTCTAAATCTTTGGCGGGACGCCCCGTCTGTCGCGCCCAAGCCGCTACTAGGGATTGATGGTTGAGGGGAGTCTCTCCTAATCCTAAGTCTTTCTGGAGTTGTCGCTGTTCTGCTTTGCCCACCCTATCCACGATAAAGTCATGACTCCCAGCTTTGAGTAAAACAGCCGCTAGCGCCCGAATGTACGCTTCACTATTATCCACCACTGGGGCGGATAGGGTGACGGGTTGTCCAAAACGACGATTAGCCGCAAAAATCGCCACGAGTAGGATAACAATGCCTTGAATCAGCAGAGGAAATAGGGGGGTTTTGATTAAATAACTGATCACATTTTCGCCAACTTCGCGTTCAATTGCTTCTTTATCTTTGTAACCATGGATGTATTCATCGACCCATAGTTGATTGGCGTTGGCAGATGAGTTAATCGTTTCATTGCTAATTTTATCGCCTAGGTTTTCCTGATTTGCCAGTTTAGCTAAGAGTTCATAATTAGCTGGAAAATCTTGATATGCATTGGCAGCGAAATGGCGAGTAGTGACGAAAATAACCTGTCCTTTGCCGCGTTTTTGTTGCCAGATAATCGCGCCAAAGTTATCACTAAGAATGGCATCGTCGCTAGACTTATGTCGCCGCCTGGTGTCAATCTTAACCTTACCAACTGGACTATCCTGTAGGGTGCTAAATGCCGCTTCGGTTACGGGTTGGTGGACACCAACGATAACGAGGGTATTCCCTTTTTTCACCCAGTCGTCCTCTGAACTCCCTAATTGATTGGAGACTAAACGGCTGTGAACGCGCAACAAGGTGACATCCTGGCGATCGCCGAATTCACTCAATGGCTTTTGCCAACGCTGGAGGGGAGTTCCCCGTTCTGCCATAAATGTATACCAAGCCCCGTAGCCATCGGGGGCGCGGCTATAGGTTGAACCACTATTGAGTTTATTGCTAGCTGGCGCAGCGACTAGGGTAATCAGGATCAGAACCGCGATCGCGATCGCACTGAATACCCCTAACCGTCGTTTAGATACTCTCATCACCCTTGATTAATTTGTTGATAGGCTTGCTGACACTCCTCAAACAGCGATCGCGAGGCTGGAGTCTGACTGAAACAAAGCTGTTGATGGGTAATCAGCAAGCGTTGATAGGCTTTCTTCTGAGGGAACTGTTGGACTAAATGCAAATACTCCCCATCCGTGCGACTAGCTTGTTGAGGAACTTTCCCACTATCATGCAACTGTTGTAACATGGCTCGATACAGGCACAGGCAAGCCTCACGGTAATCACCTTGCTTTTGGGCGTTGTGCGATCGCGCCAACCAATCGGCAACGGATAAAGCCTTATCTGGGGGGGTTGTGAGTTTCTCAGATTGCTGATGCAGTTGATGTCTCAACGAATAAACATAAGGAGAAAACCGTCGCATCAGTTGCACAACAATCCAGCATACCAGGAAAGCCATCACTACCCAAAAGATGACCCTAGCGATAAAGAACAGAACTGGCGAACTTAACCAAGCGGGTAAAGACCAATCGGGACTATCCGGGAAATCCGGTGAAAATCTAGACAGTTGCAGTTCCCACCATTCCCCCACTTGTTTTTGCCACTGCTGAAACTGCCAAGCCCAATTACTTTTCTCGTAAGATCCGGTAGGCATGGTTTCCTTCCCCATTTCCCCATCGTGCTGATGCTTACTGTCCAGTCTTTCTCGAAAAACTGAAATGTTCTGGCATCACAGTCAAAACTTGTTGGCTTAACTGTAGCATTTATCGCGTTACACGCGGCAGCACAACTTCCCGCCGTTTCCAGCAAATGCGGTAAGGGTTCTGCGCTGATACCGAAGGTCAAGCGTCGGAGGAATCGCCGCCAGCCAATGAAAAGGTGTAGCCATCTGCCTTAGGAATTGCTGTAAGATAGTTACAAAAAATTCATCAAATCTTACCGTTCGCTTATTTGAGTAACTCATACCAAGTTGCAGTCTAAGGTAGAATCTGTCATGCTGAGCGAAGCGAAGCATCTGTGGAGTCCTTCACTTCGGAAAGAGGAGAGACAGCCGGACAACTGGCAAGACAGTTAATTACACAAGCACAGCAACAGCTAACCGATGAAACGCTTCAACGTGAACTTATCAATCTGATTGAAACCATTATTGTCTACAAACTACCGAAAAAAAGGCTCCCATGATTGGGTACCGTAAGGATCATTGGTGTCAACTTAAGGTAAAGAGTTCTTAGATCGAGGGGTGTAGGGGCGGGTTTAGTTATATCTGGGTGCAACCCTGAATGATAGTAGTCAAACCCGCCCCGACAATTCTAATCCACCAATTAGGGTGTGCCACGACACTACAGTAACCGTAGGGGTTTGGTTAAACCGTAGGGGCTTGGTTACCAAGCCCCTAATTTTCAATCCCGAAGTCGGACGTATAGATAAAAAAAGGGGGGGTATGGACTATTAAATTACTGCCTGAGGGTGTTGAGACCAAGACTGAATCACCTTGAGTGAGGTTGAATGGCGCGGTTGGGTTGCATGTCCCTGAGACTGAGCCGCTTTTTGAGCCGCCTGTAGTTCGGCTTGCATGACAATCATCTGAGACATGATGTTTTGTAGTTGCACCTGAAGTTGTTCAACCTCAGATGAACCAACTGCTACCCCAGTTGATGCAGAGGGAACCGATGTTTTGGGTTGATAACCCAGGAAGCTTTGAGCCGAGGCAAATTTCGCTGACGCTGTTTGGCTGCTAACGGGATGAGTGGTAGCCGATTGAGTATAGAAAGGTTGTGTGGTGATGGTGAAAGGAACACTCTTCGGCTGTTCATCAGATTTCACCACAGTAGGTGTTAGTGCAGGCTGGGGTTCAACCGTTTCTTCGACTAGAGGTTGAGCTTCATTTTCAGAAGGTGGAACGATTTCCGGTTCTGCTTTAACGGTTTCTTCAACCAGGGGTTGATCTTCGTTCTCAGAAAGCAAACCTGATTCTTGTTCGCCTTCTTTCTCTAAAAAATTATTGAGTCCAGCCGCTGCCAGTCGAGATTTAGACAGTTGCAATTCTTCTAACAGTTGTTCTTTTTCCTGAAGATTCCGCTCTAAATCCGAAAGCTGTTCTTTGGCTTGGGCAGATTTCTTCGAGGATTGTCGCCACCCGGTTACAGCGATTGTGGCAATTCCTGTCCCTACACCTAAAACACTTGCAAATCCTAAGTAAGGCGTTGCAATATCCCGGAGTTTTCCATGATGTACAGGCTCTTCTTGCAGTTGGATTGTGACCTCTTGATCTCCGAAGAACGCTAGAGGCAAGGTTAAAGCTGAGAAGACGGCGGTTGAAAGAATTATCGGCGTAAAGAGAAATTTCTTTAAAGGAGAGCCAGTCATGATTGATAAGTCCTAGTGACAATTTCCAGTATCAGTTTTACGAAACAAGGCGTCTTTCTCAACTTTCACCAAATTGCAAATTGCCGATGCTGATTAAGCCAGTTGGCAGGAGAGATTGCTTGGGTGTGAATCGACTTGCCTTAGCTTGTTTACTAGATTAGCCAATTGTCTATCAAGTCCAGATAAAGTCCAAAAAAAACTCAGTGAAGTTCTGATGAACTTTTATTAACTTGTTATTGGTCATTGGTCAGAGAAGAGGGAACAGGGAACAGGGAACAGGTAAGGTAGAGCATCATTTGGTAGAGACGTTGCATGCAACGTCTCTACATGCACCCCCGCACCCTGGCTTCCCTTAAACGCCAATATCTTCATTCCAGAGTTTGGGATGCTGTTGAATAAAGTCGCTCATCATCTGCTGACACTCCTCCAGATTCAAATCCACAACCTCGACGCCATGAGACTCCATAAATTCTCTGGCACCAGCAAAGGTTTTCGACTCGCCAGCAATCACCTTTTTAATCCCAAATTGCACAACAGCCCCGGCGCAGAGGTAACAGGGCATTAATGTAGAGTAAAGGATTGTGTCATTATAGTTGCCGATTCTGCCCGCATGACGCAGGCAATCGATCTCGGCGTGGGTCACGGGATCATTATCTTGAACCCGCTTATTATATCCCTGACCAATAATCTGACCCTCTTTGACTAACACCGAACCAATGGGAATTCCCCCTTCCCGGAGTCCCTGTTTGGCTTGAGCGATCGCGGCTGCCATAAACTCATCCATAATCTTGTTATCCTAGAATTCTCCAAATTTCTCTAGAATAATACGTCTCCAGGATTTTCTCCGGATTGAGTTATCAGAATTTGGGAGATGAAGAAAGACATTCTGAACCACCATTACCGATTTCACAAACGGAACAAAAGGGTGGCGGGGATATCAACCCCTAGTCCCTCGGTTCAGTCATCGGTCATCATCATAGTTGAGTGAATTAACATCTCATCACCAATTGGGAGTCAACAATGAAATACGGAATTGATATCGGACATAACTGTCCTCCAGATACTGGTGCTAGCAACATCAGAAAAGAAGATGATATGACTAAGGCGGTGGGAACGAGAGTGATCTCGAAGCTCAAATCCTTGGGTCATCAAGTCGTAGACTGTACACCGAGTCGCGCTTGGAGTGTTAGCAACTCCCTGCAACAACGGTGCAATACAGCGAATAACAATCGTGTCGATCAATTGGTATCTATCCATTTCAATGCCTTTAACGGCAAAGCTAAAGGCGCAGAAGTCTTTGCCGTCAGCAATGCGGGGAAGGATATGGCTAAACCTGTATTAAATAATATTGTAGAGCTAGGGTACTTTGATCGCGGGATTAAAGATGGTTCCCATTTGTACGTTCTCCGGAATACCGCAATGCCAGCGATTCTGGTTGAGTGCTGTTTCTGCGATAATCAAGAGGACATGGATCGCTACGATGCCGAAGCTTTGGCAAATGCAATTGTCACAGGATTAACCGGACAAACCGCATCACCGACGATTCCCCTTTCCCAAAATCCAATTGTTGACCTTCAAAAAGCCTTAAATCGGCTAAAAATTAGAAGTCCCAAAGGTACACTATTCAAAGAAGATGGTTCCAACGAAGCGGATACTACAGCAGCACTCAAAACCTTTCAGGCGATCGTTGGTGTTACACCCACAGGTACTGCTGATGCTAAAACCTGGCAAATCATTAATCAAATCTTAGCCATGCCAGTGTTGCGAGAAAACCATGCCACAGGATTTGTGGTCAAATACGTACAACGTCGTGTCGGGGCGACACCAGATGGAGTATATGGTCCAGCGACAGCCGCCGCCGTTAAACGATTCCAAAAACAACAAGGGATCACGGCTGATGGTATTATTGGTTCCCAAAGTTGGAGCAAAATACTGGCTGATTAAGTCAACCCGTCGAGAGTAGGGGTTTGGTTACCAAACCCCTACTTAATGTAAATCAGCTTCCCACACGCCAATATAAATGCGATCGCGCTCATTGCGTTCAATCACCCCTTTCAAGGGAGAACCGTTGTTGCTGGTGAAACGATAGCGATTGGATTGACGCTGATAAACCTGAGTTAATCCCTGGCGAATCTCTGGTGAGAGATTGCGACTCAGCATTTTATCTAAGGTATCTGCCATCGTTTCTAATCCCACAGATTGGGAAAAAGCCACCTCAGTTTGGCGCAAACGCTGGGTATCGCGATCAAACAGATAACCGAGACTGACGCGATCGCGAATAAAGTCTTCATAGAGTAACGCCTGGGTATTATGCCACAACCCTTTGGAAAGCTGGGTGGGCGTGCCTAAGGCAGCTTCGACAACTTTTCGAGAGGTTCCTGGTGTAAATCCAGGGATTTTAGTGGATAGAGGCGGTGTGGGCGTCTGGTTTTCGGGTGCAGGTGAGGGTGAAGGCGGGGGAGTTGGGGAAGCAACAGGAGAGGGGGAAGGAGACGGGGAAGGAGAGGGGGAGGATAATTCTGAAGGTTCAGAGGCAAAGGGTGCGGGGGGATCAGGAGACGGCAGGAGTTCTGGGGATTCTTGGATACGGAATGTCGGATCAGGTAGGGACAGGGGTGGTGGTGATTCCGGGTTCACCAGTTTAGGCGGCGGAGTTGGCGGAGGTGAAGCGGTTGGGGGCGGTGTTGGTGAGGGCATAGGGGTGTTTTCAGAGGAGGCGGATACTGACTCTGAGGGTGACGGTATGCGATTGGAGGGTTCTAATACACGGTTTAAACCCCAGCCAATCGCCACAGCACTTAGGAGTAAGCCACCAGCAATTAAACCGCCGAAGCGCCGAGAGGGTTGTTCCTCCTCTGCTTGTAGGGGTTTTCTGCGGATGGGAACCGTTGGCGGAACCGCTGGCTTACGGGTAGAAGGGACAGGTTCGCTAGAACTAGAAAGGGATAATGTGGGTGTCGCGATCGTGGTTGGATGGGCGTTTAAGGCGTCCAGCATCTCCTTAGCATCCGCAAAGCGATCGCGCGGATGGAAGCGAATCGCCTGATCAATCACCGTAGCTAAATGGGAGTGACAATTCGGCGCATCCCGACGCCATAAAATTTCGCCCGTGCGGGTATCGGTTTCTAAGGTTTGCGGTAATTTCCCCGTGAGCAAAAATACCGCAATTAAGCCCAAACTATACAGATCACTAGCATAGCGAGGACGTCCTGCCGCTTGTTCGGCTGCCATAAACCCTGGTGTACCAATGACTATCGATGGGGTGGTGTGGGCTTGGGAATGAACAACGGTTTTAATCGCTTCTTTAACGGCACCAAAATCAATCAGCACAGGCAACCTGTCTCGCTGCCGCACAATCACATTATCGGGTTTAAGATCCCGGTGAACAATGTGACAACTGTGGACATAATCCAGAACAGGCAACAGACTCAACAAAATAGCCTTGACTTGACCATCATTCAGCCGACCTTCCCGGTCTACAATTTGAGTCAGGGTATCCCCTTCTATCCATTCCTGAACCAAGTAAAATTGTCCAGATTCGGAAAAATAAGCAAATAATCGGGGAATTTGAGAGTTATTTTCACCTAACTCTTCTAAAACTGCCGCTTCCCGCTGAAATCGCTCTTTTACTTGCTGATAGGTCTGGGGATCATGGGTCATGGGTTTAAGCTGCTTAATCACACACTTACGTCCCGACGGCATGTAAGTATCTTCAGCGAGAAAGGTATTCCCAAACCCACCTGCCCCCAGCGTCTGGAGGATACGATAACGATTATTGAGCAGCGTTGGCGTCATGAGCGATTTAGGCAAGCTATTTATGAATGATGAATATGAATTATGATATCTTAAGCAACTCTGAGAAACCGGTATTCCTAGAAACCGGGTTTCTCGTGAGGATGACAACATCATATCAACCTTTCACTCAAAGAAACCCGGTTTCTTGACCGATGTCTTGTTTCTATTCATCAAAAATTAAATGCTGTATCATCGCCATCCTAGGTTCTTGGGATTGATATTCGTCATTGGAGTCAAATAGCTGTTTGAGGGCATTTATTTTTGGCAATGTACCCTGTCGTAATCTCGCGTAGTCTTGATAACTGGAGAATTCCCAATCTCTTGGATGGTTAACGAAGCCAGCCTTAACCGGATTCTGATGCACATAGTAAACCAGTTGCAAAAGATAGTTTTCTTGATCGACGACAACGGATTGGAAGCGCCCTTGAAAGAGAGATCCTGTTCTGTGATAGCGCTTATTGATAGCTTTTGTGTAGGAGAGTGAAAATGCTTGCATGGCGTCAGAGAGGTTACTAGATTTTAGGTACACAACCAGGTGGTAATGGTTGGGCATCAGGCAATAAGCGATAACATCTAGAGTCTGGGAAATTAGGAATCGACGGATTTGGCGCAAAAAATAGAGGTAATTTTCGCGTTCAAAGAAAATATTGTGGCGATTATTTCCCCGATTGTAAAGATGGTAATAACATCCCGACTTGAATGGGGTTTTTCGATAAGGCATAGTCCATACATACATAACTTGAGAAACCGGGTTTCTGAAGCCATGCCCAAAATTGATAGGAAATGTCTAACACTTGAGAAACCGGGTTTCTGAAGCCATGCCCAAAATTGATAGGAAATGTCTAACAAAGAAACCCGGTTTCTGGGCGATTATTTTAAATCCAGTAATCCCTGCTCTTTTAACTTAGGATTAAAACGAATCTCAGCTTGCACACCACGGGCATTTAATTGTTCGACTATTTCCGCTTCAACGCGCCGTGCTATTTTCTTTAACAGCTTAATTTTCCCTAATTCTTCACTCTTGTTATAGGTGGCTTTATCCTCATCTGTCATCGCTTTTTTCGCATCAATCGGCTGATTCCAAATCGCTTCATCTTGACCATTCCCTGGCGGAATGTCTCCATTTTCTTCAATCCAAGCCTTACGGATTGTTTCCAAGCGAGTGCGATTGGGGCGCTCAATGGTTTCCACTTTCAACCAATAGCAAGATTGAGGCTGACGGACTAGGTGTTGTTTTAAGCTGACATAAATATCACGAGAATAGTTGACCAGTTGCAGAGTTTTATCCTGGTCAAAAATGGCATAGACACCGATTTTACCGGATAAGGATTCCGGGAGATGACCCTCCTCGTCCAGATAAGGGATATACTCTAGGTCAGAGAGAGCAGGAATTGGCGTTTCAGAACTCATCAGCAATCCTTAGGCTATTTTTCTATAAATCGCGCAGAGACGGCTAGGGTTAAAGATTTTGGCTTTGAACATGAAGTTAGGCGGGACATTTATAATTGCATAATCGTCCGATTCGTGATACTGTTCAAACTCCCGTGGCATCCCTTTGGGAGTCCCTTCGCTGTAGGGGACAGGTTGAAACAGTAACTCGGTGAATTCCAACTCTTGACAGTGCAGTTGTCCCGCGACTTGCTGGCGGAAGACTTCACCGTTCAACAAGCTAAATAGATGGGTCTGGGCGTCTGGTTCAAGGACAAAGCTGCCATCAAAATTGTTAACAATTTTTAATTGAGCCATGGTGGGGCAGAATACAGAGCAAGTTGACGACTGGGATGATTATACCCCACATCTTGCACGATTATTTTCTATCACCGACAGCTTCTTCAATGATTACGCCACTGGAAACGCTACGAATCAGCTCTTGCTGTTCTTGCTTCTGTTGCTCATCAGAACTGTCATTGATAATAATCAGAGTAGCTGAAATCTGATTGGCATTGCTCGTGTCAGGAATAGAGATAATCGATAGATTCACGCTATGTCCTACTTCGTTTCTATGGCATAGTAAAGTCTGAGACGGATAAAATTGCTCGCTACCCTTTCCCAATTTAAAGGCGTTAACGCCCTAATTTATTCACAATCCCATCACACCCCCCTGGAATCGTCCGGCGAGACTGCTCCCCACACCAAGAACAGCAGTATTGACGTTGTTCTTCGCCTAACCGTTGAACCCCTGTAAAATTAATTCCCTCAACCACTGCACCCGTATGCACCCCAGTACGATAATCAGCTGGTTCCGTGCGACTGCGAGGACTAGCGGTTTCCAGTAATCCATAGAACAGGCGCACACCCTTGAGATCAGAATTAGATAAATTGGCTTTATAGAGAATCGTGCGAGACAAATTCGCTCCAGCTAAGTCACAATTGCTGAGATTGGCTTGCACCATATTGGCTTCACTTAATTCCGCCCAGCGCAGATCTGTACCTGCCAAATCAGCCCCCGCTAACATCACATTTAAATCAATTACCCGCACGCCATAAATCCGATCTTCTTGATACCCGCCATGACCATCTAGGATAGGACGTCCTAAATGGCGATCGCGTTTTAAGGGTGTGAGTAATCGGGATTGCGACAAAAATCGTAAAACTTTCGCTTTCCCCGCCGCATCTACACTCTTAAGAATAGCGGCGGTTCGTCCTTCACAAAATGCCCGTTCTTGGGGCCAATCTTCGAGTAATCCTTCGTCGTCTAAAGCGAGGTCACAAATCCCCTGAAAATAGGCATCAATGGTTTGCTGCTGGGTAATTGTATTTTGCTGGATGGTCAAATCTTTAGAAATAACATACTGTCGCCAAGCAATATAAACAGCGAGAATAGCAATCAGAATTTGCCCTAATGCGCCAATCCATTCCGCTAACGAACCCACCGAATCAAAGGCTTTCGTAAATCCCGTTAACGCCGCAATCCCAACAATTGCCAGGATCACACCACAAACCGCAATCAGTTGCGATCGCTGCTGAGGAGAGAGAGACTTCTGGAACCATTGCTGTAAGGGGAACCAAATCACCGACAAGGAGAGGAGTAATGTCACGATTACCCCAGCGAGAATCACCCAGTTGTTATCCAGAATTAAACCCACCATCAAAACTGCGATCGCGCTGAGGGTGATAATGGAAGGATCAGCCAATGCTTTACTGTTAGGATTCTGTCGATCCGGGAATTGAGTCGAGGAAACAGCCGCCACCTGATCAGAAGCCAGGGATGAGATTGGCTCAGGATTAGGGTGGGTTGACTGGCTCGTTGGATTAGACGGAGACGGATCGGACGGGTTAGTCATAAATTCCCATGACGACAGTGGAAGCAGATACAAAAAGATTTTAACGACACTGAATTTTGTACAATCATTATGATATGAACAGTTCCAAAACTCTTTAACACTTCTGGCACATGCATGTTGATCAGACGCATGTCGTGTAACGTTTAACTTGGAGTAGAAACGTCGTGACCCCAGCTACAGCCCCAACTTTAGTCAGTGAAGACCAAGCCTTATCCCTTGTGGATTCTGTAATTCAGCAATCCCAAGCTGAAGGGGTATTTGTCAGCGTCAATTCCAGTGAATCGGCTCTCAGCCGTTTCTCGGAAAATCAAATTAGCCAGAATATCAACCGCCATAAATTTACCCTCACCATTACCAGTTATTTCGGAAAACGTAGTGCATCGGCGTCCACCACAGAATTTTTACCCGATGCGATTACCGATACCATCCAACGTTCCGAAGCATTAGCTCGAATTGCGCCCGACGATCCAGAGTGGGTTCCCTTACTCGAACCCCAAGTCTATGAACCGCGTGTTCCGGCGTTTGATCAAGCCACCGCCACCTTATCCCCCTTAGCACGGGGAGAAATGGTTCAACAAATCTGTGCTAAAAGTGCCAAAGCTGGCGTGGACGGCTCTGGACGACTGAGTACGCAAGCCTTTACTCAAGCCATAGGAAACTCCCTGGGATTACGCGCCTGCGATCGCGGCACCGAGGCGGAGTTGAGCTTTACGGCTCGAATTGAGGATGGATCAAGTTGGAGTCAGCGCACCGCCTTTGCGATCGCTCAGTTACCCCGAGATTCCCTGATTGAACCCCTGATTGAGCGGGCGTTTGCTGCCCGGAATCCCCGTGAAGTTCAACCGGGTGTTTACCCCGTCATCTTTGACAATGCAGCCTTTGCGGATTTACTCCCCTGGGTGATTTTCAATTTAAATGCCCGATCCGCCGATGAAGGGCGATCGTTTATGTCTCGCACGGATGACAGGGGTCAACCTGTGGGTAATCGCGTTGGTGAACCCCTATTTAGTCGGTTGGTACAAGTGCAACGCCATCCGGCTCATCCATTGTTGCAGAAAGGAACCTGCTTTAGTAATGGGTTGAGCAATCACTACCTGGATATTATTAAAGAGGGAGTGCCTCAAACCTTATCCTATAGTCGCTACTGGGCGCAACAGCAAGGGAAAGAACCGACGGGATCATTGTTTCCTATTGTGATGTCTGGATCTGACCAAAGCCTCAGCGATTTGATTGCTCAGACTGAACGGGGAATTCTGGTCAATCGCGCTTGGTATGTGCGCTATGTCAATCCGCGTACTTTAGAGGTTACGGGGATGACCCGTGATGGTACATTCTGGATTGAAGAGGGGAAAATTGCCTATCCGATTAAAAATCTGCGATTTAACCAAAGTCTACCGGATATGTTACGGGATGTTGATGCCTTGAGTACAGTACAGCGTTTCGGGGGTCGGGTGATGCCAGGAGTACGGGTTAAGGCATTTAATTTTAGTAGTGTGACCGATAGTGTTTAGAGGCAATAGGCAATAGGCAATAGTATTGGGTAGGGTGGGCAATGCCCACCTTACGGTTCAGCTAGAGATTGAACGTGCCGTATAAAGTATTACTAAGTTGAGGTGAGATATGGATTAAGCTAATCCCACGTTACTCTATCTCCGCTACGCCATCATGCGTCTAGAGCAGTTACAAGCGTTTTTAGCCGTTGCTGACACAGGCAGCTTTCAACAAGCCGCTCGTGAATGCGGTGTGACTCAATCGACGATCAGCCGTCAAATTCAATCGTTGGAAGCCGAACTCGGGCTACCCTTGCTCCATCGAACTGCTCGGGCAACATTAACCCTAGGGGGCGATCGCTTTTTGTTTCGCGCCCGTAAAATCTGCCAGGAATGGAAAACCGCTACCCAAGAATTAGCGGACTTGTTAGAGGGGAAACAACCCGAACTCTGTGTCGCCGCGATTCACTCCGTCTGCGCCCATTATTTGCCCCCAGTTTTACAGCGTTTTTGTCAGGATTATCCTAACGTGCAACTGCGGGTGACGGCATTAGGGAGCGATCGCGCCCTGAAAGTCCTCAAAGATGGCTTGGTCGATTTAGCGATTGTGATGAATAACCGCTATTTAACCGCCAGCGCCGAAATGGTGACGGAGCAATTGTATGACGAACCCATCGAAGTCTTAATGGCAGCCGATCATCCGTTAACAAAATATACCCTAGTGCCTTTGGATGCCCTAACGTGCTATCCCCATGTGATATTTAAAGATGGCTATGGAATGCAGCGATTGGTACAAGACTTGTTCTCCCGGCAAAGTGGCACCCTTAACGCTAGCTTAGAATTAAATTCCCTGGATGCTTTTCGAGGAGTTGTGCGTCAGGGACATTTAATTTCGCTGCTACCCCGATCTGCCTTAGTAGAAGCCCTAGGTGATCCGACTCTGGCTGTACGTTCGATTGCCGCTGCTGCTACTGAAAATGGATCACCCCCGAAACAAACCTTGACCCGGCAAGTGGTGTTAGTTACGACACAAGATCGACTGCAAATCCCGCCGATTCGCTCCTTTTATAACCTGGTGCTGGAACTTATGCCTACCTGTCCTACAAAAGTTCAAGAGACTGTGGGCATAACTCCCGCGATCGCTCCTTAACAACATTGCGTGAAACAGGGAGGGGATGTAAACGGAAATGTTAAGGGAAATCAATCATTTTTTAATACCTTTATCAAATCTTTAAGCAGAGACTTACGGGGTTCTACGACATAAGCTGACATGGGGAGTTTACCGTTTCCGTAATTTTATGGAGGATAGGCTGACGTAGTATAGCGCTACTCGCCAGGGAATAGGGAATGAGAAACACCTCGATCCTTCGACAGGCTCTATTTGTAGGGTGCGTTAGCGAAGCGTAACGCACCTTAACCCCCATCTGCTAAGACACTTAGGATTCGTAGAGACGTGACCGTGGAACGTCTTCAGAGAGTTAACATTTACGACCTATTGCTGATCATCAGGGAAAAGTTCCCCGCTTTATGAAAACTTAATAAAAAACTCAAGACAAAGTTTATTCTTTTGGTATAGGATAGTGAACAAGCTAGATTTCCGTTCAGTTGATTTTCCCTTCAACTTAATACGTTTTCTGTCCGACGTTTTCTGTCCGACGTTTTCTGTCCGACGTTTTCTGTCCGACGTTTTCTGTCCGACGTTTTCTGTCCGACGTTTTCTGTCCGACGTTTTCTGTCCGAGTTTGCTGCTGGCAATTGCTGCTCTATTCAGTAACAGGATTTGCTGGACGACTCGTTTACATTGACTGGCAGCAGCGTTTGGGGTTCAGCGTGCTTATCCAGTGTTTCCTTAATTCATCGTCATGATTGTGGGCTTGGCTCAAGTCGAATTTGCCTGCCAATTTGAATGGGTTTAACCCCTTAGCGACTCATAGCATCTGATAGATTTTGCCACTTGGCTTAATCGGTAATTTTACCTGCACATTTTCACAAAAGGGTCATCTATGCCTTGGTTTAACTTTTTATCAAAGAAACGTCCTGCTGCTCAAGGATTTGCGGCGAAAAAGAAGGGTCAGGAGTTACCGCAAGCCTTTATTTTAGAACCGATTTTAACGCCCAGTGGTTTATTGGATGGTACGGATAATCCCATAGATCCCGTGGATATCGATATCTCGGCTGACCAAATTGCTGATATTGATATCCCGGAGATTGAGGAAAGTTTTGGCAATACTTCAGATAATGATTTAGAGGAGATTCCCTTCGTCACATCAATTGAAGGAGAGGAAACCTTAGAAGAGATTCCCTTTGTTACCTCACTGGATGACGTGGCGGAAAGTGAAGCCACTGATGAAGCGCTGACGGAAGAAACGCCGTTAAATGAATCGCTGTTAACGGGGTTAGACAGTTCTAGTCCCAGCTTTGAATCCGGCGTGTTTACGGTTGGACAAACTGGGGAAGTTAGTGTTGATTTCCTCTTTGATGGTGGGGGATATGAAGGTGAACTCGCCGTGTTTAGTTTAGAGGGGATGGAGGAGTTTGAACCGGGTTCGGAAGCGTTTATTCAGGAAGCGGCGTCTCGTGGGTTGAGTGATTCCGAGTTAGGTCATGTTGTGATTAGTGACCAAACCGATGGGGCGCGATTCGTTGGCGAATTAGGAGAAAGCGACCGAAATTCTGGAGAGTATTTGGGAGTTAAAACAGTCCAAATGCGTCCAGGGGATGAGTTTGGTTTCATGCTAGTTCCCAATAATACAGTGCAACGGGTGTTTGATAATCCGGATGTGGGAGGGGCGGCGCGTCCCCTATTTTCTATGGCGACGGCGAATCCAGATGATGGGTTTCATGTGGGGCAAATTGCCGATGTCACCGGGGATGGAAGTACCTTTGTGATGGAAGATTTGCGGGTGGATACCCAGTCGGATGGCGATTATAACGATGTTATTTTCCAAGTGCGCGGGGCGACGGGTGAAGCCGCTTTAATGGAGGAGGTGATTGATTCTGGAAAGGATTGGCGAGAGACTGATTTGGGTCAAGCGTTGATTGATTATGCCGAACCTTATATCACGCCGGATACGCCTGATGATGGCGGACTCTTACCGGATGAATTGGTCGGAGAATCCCCAACCGATGAGATTGTAGTCGATGAGAGTGAAATCGTTACCGAACCCACAACTGAAGAATCAACCGATGTCGTTATCGATGAACCTGTTAACAATAGTGAAATCGTTACCGAACCCACGACTGATGAATCAACGGATGTTGTTATCGATGAACCCGTTAACACCAGTGAAATCGTTACCGAACCGACAACAGATGCTGACCTGGCTGAACCTGTCCAGAATGAGTTTCCTCCAGAAAATCAGCCGTTAGTCGGCATTATTGATACAGGTTTCAGTGACAATAATCCTGATATTGACTATAGCCGAATCAGTTTAGGGCAAGACCGGATTGATGGCGATAATAATCCTCTAATGGAAGCTGGTGAGGGGAATGAACATGGCACCCATGTGTTAGGAATAATTGGGGCGACTCAAGATAATGATATTGGCGTTGAAGGGATTAATGATGAT
>NZ_JAVJUO010000170.1:0-3116 GCF_040220555.1 Coleofasciculus sp. C1-SOL-03 | reverse complement strand
TATTGAGCGGGTTTAGCTTTTACCTTAAACTCAAAAACTATCATTGTCTCTGCTCAAGATTATGATAACTACTCTAGCATAACTAGACCAATCGCGCCAGCCACAACTAAAGTTGTTGGGTTAAACCTTGCTCGGTTTCATATAATCCTTAGATTAACTCAGCTTCTGTTGACTGACCAGTGTGGATTTCCCAATACCTGATTCCGGGAGACAAGAGAGATGAGGGAGGACACAGACCGAGATCTGAGTCACCTCAAAACCACGCCCTCGAACGAAGTGACGGGTCACAACTCACCACTTTCCCGTCCCCATCTCCCTAGTCATCAATCAAAACCTAAATCACCGTTCCATCAGGAATTACAGCATTTTTGAGAACAACGACAATGCCATTGCGGATCAAAAAGCCCTGTTTTTCACGTTCAGCTTCCTCAACACGATCTTTGTTCACAATTTGAACATCGCGACCAATCCGAGCATTTTTGTCAATGATGGCACGGCGAATGGTAGTTCCTGCACCAATCCCTAACGGTACACGTCCAGTTTCTACATCGGATTGACGTTCGGCAAAGGGTTCATAGAAGTCACATCCCATAATCAACGTGTCTTCAATCACACAACCCGCTTCAATGCGAGAGCGAACTCCCAATACCGAGTGATGGATACGACAATCTTTAAGAATACAACCTTCTCCAATAATCGATTGCGTCACATGACTATCCAAAAGTTTAGTCGGAGGCAAATAACGGGCGCGAGTATAAATCGGTGCCTCTTTGTCGTAGAAACTAAACGGTGGCTGGGGTTGGCGAGTTAACGCTAAATTGGCATCATAGAAGGCTTCAATGGTACCAATGTCTTCCCAGTAGTCGTTGAACAAGTAGGCTTGAACGTTATGATCTCCTGATGCCCCTGGGATGATTTCTTTACCAAAGTCGGTTTGTTCGGGGTTGGCTTGCAACAACTTAATCAACGCCTCTTTACTAAAGACGTAAATTCCCATCGAGGCAATATAGGGTTTTTCCTTTGCCTCATCGGGTTTCAACCCTAAAACCGTCGTATCCACCTGCATTTGCTTCAGCGCATCCCCTTTGGGCTTTTCACTGAAATCAATTACCCTGCCGGTGTGATCAATTTTCATCAAACCAAAACTGGTTGCCAGTTTTTCACCGATAGGCACCACAGAAAGGGTGATATCAGCTTTCGTTTCACGATGGTGTTCCACGAAATGGCGATAGTCCATCCGATAAAGATGGTCGCCGGACAGAATGATATATTCATCAACATCCCACTCCTCTAGGAGCCACAAATATTGACGAACCGCGTCTGCTGTACCCTGAAACCAACTAGGATTTTCAGCCGTTTGCTGGGCAGCTAGAACTTCAACAAATCCGTCGGTAAAGCCAGCAAAGTTATATGCACGGGCAATGTGCCGATTCAAGGATGCTGAGTTAAATTGGGTAAGAACGTAAATTTGATAGATCTCGGAGTTGATGCAGTTACTGACCGGAATGTCAATCAGGCGGTACTTACCCGCCAAGGGAACAGCCGGTTTAGCCCGCAGCTTGGTCAATGGATAAAGGCGGGTGCCCGCGCCACCTCCGAGAATGATACCTAATACTCTTTTCACGAAACACCTCTGGAATGCCGATAGACTCTCAAGTCTTAGTGTCCGCTTGTGTGGAAATCTTTTCAAGAGGGTAAGGGAGAAAGTTGACTCTCTCCAAAGAAAGAAAAACTCAAAAAACGGCGGGAATAGAGGCACTCCAGAGACTTCTACCCCAACTAGAGTAATGATTTGAGCCAGGTGTCCCCCGCAACGCTGGGGTTGAACTTGTGAGTTCTACGCCGTTATTATAAATTTCCATTACATTAGGATCAAGAATGGCAAAGGAAGTGAGAGATGTCAGCACAACTGTTACTGGTCGATGACGAACCGGGCGTTCGGGTGGCGGTCAAAGAGTATTTAGAAGAGGTGGGCGGGTTTAGCGTCGATGTTGCTAGTAATGCCAATGATGCGTGGCAAATGTTGCAACAAAAAACTCCCGATCTGGTGATTACCGATATTATGATGCCTCAAGTCGATGGGTATCAGTTTCTCAAGAAGCTGCGAGAAGACCCGCGTTTCAAATCATTGCCAGTGATCTTTCTCACGGCTAGAGGCATGACTACAGACCGAATTCAAGGCTATCAGGCAGGTTGTGATGCTTATCTGTCTAAACCGTTTGATACGGATGAATTGGTCGCCATGGTACAGAATTTGTTGGAACGTCGTGCCGCTACGGCACAGGAAACGGCGGGTACGGCAGATTTAGGGAATATCGAAAAAGAGCTGACCGCGATTCGGGAAATGTTAGCTCAACGGGGTAATATTTCCCAAACTCCGCCCCCCATCCGCATTGATTTTACGCCGCGAGAGCAAAGTGTATTGGATTTGGTTGCTCAAGGGCTGATGAACAAAGAAATTGCTAGCCGCTTGGAAACCAGTGTTCGCAATGTGGAAAAATATGTCAGTCGCTTGTTTAGCAAAACTGGAACCAATAGCCGCACCGAGTTAGTCCGCTATGCCCTGGAACATGGTTTGACCCAGTAAAACCTGTTCCCTAAGAGGGCATGACTCAAACGTTTCCGACCACCTCTGCGCCAGCAGGGAGAGCATAGGTGGTTCTAGAGGTAAGACGTGGAACTAGGGTGAGCAGAGCAGTCTACCGGACAAAACCTAACCAAACCCCAAGGACAACAGCTCTCCACTGGGGCTAAATGCCTGACCAATCACCTTCACCTGAGATAACGTCTCAATCCAAACTCTTGCCCCACAACGCTTTGGGTGATCAGGACGATACACCACCCGACAAGACCCTGTAATCTCCACACCATGAGCGTAAATATTACTCGACCCGCGCTTCACTGTAATCACCGGAGCGCGATCGCCACTCTTGTGATTTTGGCGAATCTGTCTTTGATTGACATGGATAATCGTCATGGTTATCCAAAACTTTGACGTTTTGAACTTAAGTAGGAACGGAGACCATAAACTCCCGCCGAGCCTAAAAGCTCCAAGTTGTGTGCCGCATTGTGGTCAGCATGGGCAAGGTAGCCACAATGAACACACCTAAAAGAGT
>NZ_JAVJUO010000169.1:0-27608 GCF_040220555.1 Coleofasciculus sp. C1-SOL-03 | reverse complement strand
TCGGTGCAACCTGCAAGACCGTCACACAAAGTCGAGTAGCTGCTTGTTGGGGGTTAAACTAGACATTGCCTGATTATATCACAGAAAATGTCCAGTTATGTCACTAATTGTCTAGATATTTACGGACTGTTAGTTAACCCCGATGCAATTCCGATTCATCCGGATATTGAGGGGTACAACGGTACCATGGTTGTCTATGATTCTCGGCAAAATAATCCAAATGCCCACGTCAACGATATCATGGGCAAGACTCTATTTCTATTGATGTCTGCCCTAAACACAGAAAACGTCACCGTCGTCCTCGATAGCTGTCACTCTGGCGGTGGTACCAGGGGAAACCTCGTCTATCGCGCCCTTGACTCTCGGTTATCGGGAAACAACGCTCAACCCAGCGCCGCCGAGTTAGCCTATCAAGAACGGTGGATGACCAAACTGGGATTGTCACTGAGTCAACTTAAAACCTTACGCACCCAGGGTATCGCTAAGGGAATGGCACTGGGTTCAGCCCAGGCAAATCAACTGGCGGCGGATGCACCCTTTGGCGACTTCTACGCCGGGGCGTTTACCTATCTCCTCACCCGCTACCTTTGGCAGCAGCCCTTCAATAAACCCCTGACTACCGTCTTTGCAAATCTGGCTCGGAGTACACGGGATGTGGCTCAAGCCTCGCACCTAGAACAAGACCCCATCTTTCAGGTTAAACCGAATAGCGACTATGCCCAAAAACCCCTCTACTTCCTTAACCCAGATATCCCCGCCGCCGAAGCCGTGGTGCGTCGTATTGAGGGAGATCAAGTCATTTTCTGGTTAGGCGGTATTTCCTCGCAGAGTCTACAAGCCTTTGAAGAAGGAGCAGAATTTAACCTAATTGATACCAAAGGACAGGTTGTTGGGGAAGTTGTGCAAACCCATCGCCTTGGCTTAGTCGGATATGGCAGAGTGAAATCCAGCCAACGGCAGACGATTCCCCCAGGAACACTGATGCGAGAACGGATTCGTGGCGTACCCGCTAACTTAGCGTTAAAAATTGGTCTGCATGAGTCTCTAGGTAATCAGATGGAAGCGGCTAGAGCAGTTTTAGAAACGATTGAACGGGTAAACGTTGTCCCCGTGAATCCTAGCACAGTCGCCGACTATCTCCTCGGACGAATGAGTCAGGAATCGCTCCAGCAAGCCCGTCAGCGTGATATCGTTACCTCTGCATCCATCGGCAGTATTGGGCTATTTTCCGCCGGACTCACGCCTGTTCCCGACTCCTTTGGACAACCGGAGGAATCGATAACGCAAGCAGTACAACGCCTACGCCCCCGTCTAACCATGTTATTGGCGGGTCGGATACTCCACTCTATCCTCAATAGCGACACCTCCCAATTGAATATCACCGTTGATATTAACCCCTTGGGAAGGCGAGGGGCTTCTGTGAGTACGGGACGCCCCTCAGAGGCGGAAGCCGGACTTGTCACCCAAACCCTGGAAACAGAGATAACCCAACTCCAAATAGGGACTGAAGTGGAGTTAGTCATTCACAACCATGAAAACCGCAGCCTTTATATCGGGGTGCTAGTCATTTTTGCCAATGGTGATATCTACGTCTTGCATCCGATAACCTGGGGTGCGCCGGAAGAAGCAGCAAAACTAGGCGGTGGCGAGTCGATGGTGATTCCCCAGAAAATTGGTGATCCGACCAAGGATTTTCGCTTAGTCGTGCAGGAACCCGCAGGTTTCTTTGAACTTTTGGTTCTCGCCAGTACAGAACCCTTACGGGATGCGTTGAAAGGGTTACAGGACATTGCCAGACGTCGCGGTGCATCGGGAACTCCGCTTGGTTTTACGGAAGATATCGCGGAAAATTCGGATAGTGAGAGTCCCGTGGCGGTTATCGACAGTTTGTTGGGAGATTTGGATCGAATGTCTCGCGGTAGAATAGCCTCAGTACGGGTTCGTCGTCGGCACAGTATTGATACCACTAAACTGGCTGCCCTCTCAACTATCCTAAAAGTCGTCGAGTAACTCTTTACTCCTAAGAAACACGTTCTGACATAGGAGTTGAGGAGAGGGCGACCCGACTAAATTGAGTGAACTGGAGTTGTTAATTAATGCCAGCGGGTCGCCCCTACAAGATGCCAAATCCTTTACTATCCCCTTTATAATCCAGTCCGCGCGGACTTTGTTTGTGTGGTTCCGCGACTTCCAGTCGCCAGGGCAAAAGGGGGGTTACTTACTCATCGGCGTTTATAGTGGTAATATTCCCCGTCAATCAATTGACCATGCCTCTTAGAAAAAATCGTTACTTCTGGGTAATTGCCGCTATTAGTGTAATTGTGGATCAATTAACTAAATATTTAGTGGTACAAAATTTTGCCTTATACGAAAGTTTGCCTCTGATTCCCGATATTTTTCACTTAACCTATGTACTCAATACTGGGGCAGCATTTAGTCTGTTTAGTCAGGGCGGCGTGTGGCTGCGCTGGCTATCACTGGCAGTGAGTCTGGGGTTAATGGGGTTGGCATGGTTTGGTTCTCGGCTGAAACCGATTGAGCAGTTAGGCTACGGGTTTATTTTAGGGGGTGCATTGGGGAATGGAATTGACCGATTTTTTAATGATTGTATCGTTAATGGAAAACAGTTAACCTGTGTGGTTGATTTTCTGGAGTTTCCGATTGTCAAGTTTCCTATATTAGTCGATTTTCGTCATATTCGACTTGCGCCTTTTCCGGTGTTTAATTTTGCTGATGTTTTTATTAATCTAGGGATTATCTGTTTGTTAATTATCAGTTTTCGCCAAAGCCCACCGACTACTCACTCAAATAGGTAGTCTGAGTGTGCCGTTTTCAAGGTGTCAACTTAAGCTCAATGGCACTGAAATATGCATTTTGGAATTGCCGCAACCCTGGCTATCCCGTAGGGTGGGCATTGCCCACCATCACAATGAGCCTGTTGGGTTGAGCGAAGTCGAAACCCAACCTACTGGCGTGGCACAGCTAAAATTGTGGGATAGATTTTACTGTTAGAATGGGCGCAAGTCTTTGCGCCCCTACGATTCTAATCCACCAATTAAGGTGTGCCACGCCACTAGAAGGAAATGAATGGTGTCGTTGTCTTTAAGCTGCCGTCGTTGCGTCTCGTCTTCGGCTTTGGTGTTGAATTGTTGACCAAAGGGCGATTCGGGAAATAATTAGGCGAAAGTCAGTCAAAATTGTGGCTAGATTTTCGGGGGTTAGTACGGGAACGTGGACAAAGATGCAGCCCGTTGTTGGCGCATAATCCTGAAAATAGCGTAATAGTTGATAATAGAGTCCTTCACAGACAAATTTACCCGCGTCATGACTAATCTCAGTGTCGGTTAATCCCTCGACTAATTTGTCTAAGTCTACAGCAGTTTTGAGGAAGTGAGTCTCGAAAGATGTCTCATTGCCAAAGAAGGCGGGAAGACAATAGGACAACCCTTTCAGGCTGAAGATTGGTTGAAGAACTAAATAATAAATGAACCAATACACTTGAGCAACCAGGTATCGCGGCGTTGCCCCAGCTTCTACGGTTAATTGGGAACGGGATTCAGCCATACCGCAACAAATTACCACATCCGGTTGCAGGTGTTCAATTTTCGCGATCGCTAAATCGCTGGCGGGAAATACGTCCACGGGTAGCTGTCTCAGATAAGTCAAGGATATGGCTTGATCCGGGAACGGGTCATTCTCAGCCTGGAGTTTGAGGAGTAAATCATCGGACGCATTGGATTTCTGATGAGGTAACCAGGTTTGAAAGGATGTCAAAAGGATAGTTGTTGACATTATCGATTAGCACCGAACTCATTAAAATAAAGATTTAACCACAAAAATAACGAGGAATCGGTTCATGCCAATCATTGCGGTGGTTGATTACGATATGGGTAACCTGCACTCGGCTTGTAAAGGGTTGGAGAATGCGGGTGCAACAACCAAGATAACGGATGTCGCGGCTGAGATTGAACAGGCGGATGCGGTGGTACTACCGGGAGTCGGTTCCTTTGATCCTGCTGTACAGCATTTGCGATCGCGCGGACTTGAGGAACCGATTAAACGGGTGATTGCTAGTGGTAAACCGTTCCTGGGTATCTGTTTAGGGTTACAAATTCTGTTTGAAGGTTCAGAAGAAGGAAAAGAACCCGGATTAGGGATTATTCCTGGGAAAGTGCGGCGATTTCAACCCGAACCCGATATCCGGATTCCGCACATGGGGTGGAACCACTTAGAGTTTACTCAACCGGATTGTCCCTTGTGGATGCAGTTATCGGAGAACCCACAAGTTTATTTTGTCCATTCCTACTACGTTGACCCTGTTGATCCGACGATTCGCGCCGCTACAGTAACCCACGGCTCACAACAGGTCACGGCGGCGATCGCGCAGGATAATATGATGGCGGTTCAGTTCCATCCTGAAAAATCATCCACCGCAGGTTTACAAATTCTATCCAATTTTGTCACCCTCCTGAAAACGCCTGTATCCGTTTAAGATGGAAGAACTCACGGACAGAGAACAGGGAACAGAAGATCTCAAACCTGAGTCAGGGCGGGTTTTGTAACCAAAGGAGGGCAAACCATCAAAATTAGTCCCTAAACCCGCCCCTACAAACCCGATTTTATCGAGGGTTGCGGCGGGTCAACACTTAAAATTCTTTGATAAATGGATTGTATTAACCTTCTTTCAGGAAAACCCCAATCTCCCTATATCCTCCTCATTACCCCCTCACCCCCAACTCCCCCAGCTTCCCCATCTTCCCCTGATCCGCACAACTCGGTCTGAACATTGGTAGGCTGGAAAGAGTCGCCAATGGCGTTTGAGTACAGGAGAGTAAACGTTGAAGTATCAGAATTCACAGAATTGGCAAGCTTTAGTGGGAGGGATTATCGCAGCAGCCTTGATTCTCCTTAGCTTTAGCTCCTTTGTGATCATCAACCCAGGTCAAGCCGGGGTCATCAGCATCTTGGGTAAAGCCAGAGATGGAGCCTTATTAGAGGGAATCCACATTAAACCCCCCTTGGTTTCTGTGGTGGACGTATATGATGTGACCGTGCAAAAATTTGAAGTTCCTGCCCAAAGTTCCACCAAGGATCTTCAGGATCTATCGGCTAGCTTCGCGATCAACTTCCGCCTTGACCCCACACAGGTGGTTCAGATTCGACGCACACAAGGCACATTACAGAACATTGTCTCGAAAATTATCGCCCCCCAGACGCAGGAATCGTTCAAAGTTGCAGCGGCTCGGCGAACGGTAGAAGAAGCCATCACCAAACGGACTGAACTGAAGCAGGACTTTGATGATGCGTTGAATGAACGGTTGGAAAAGTATGGCATCATCGTCCTGGATACCAGCGTGGTTGACCTAACCTTCTCCCCAGAGTTCTCCAGGGCGGTTGAGGAAAAACAAATCGCTGAACAACGGGCGCAACGCGCGGTTTACGTTGCCCGGGAAGCCGAACAACAAGCCCAAGCGGACATTAATCGCGCTAAGGGTAGAGCCGAAGCCCAACGACTATTAGCGGAAACCCTGAGAGAACAAGGTGGACCCTTAGTTCTGCAAAAAGAAGCGATTGAAGCCTGGAAACAAGGTGGGGCGCAAATGCCGAAAGTTTTGGTCATGGGCGGCGATTCCAATAGTAGTGTGCCATTCCTATTTAACTTAGGGGATGTGGCACAGGAAACGCTACCGCGCTAAAGACACCAAATCCTGTGGTTATCCTGTAGGGACGACCCACTTACATGAATGAACAACCTGTAGGGGCGACCCGCTTAGCCTAATGAACAACTCCAGTCCACTCAATTGGCTTGGGTCGCCCTCCACTCAATGGGTTCGGTTTGCCCTTAAGTCTTGTTCTCCCCTCTAAAAAAAGAATACCCTTGGGGAGGATAGACCCATAGTAGTAACGGTTTCAGCAGGTTAGGATCAGAACTAATCTGGTCATGAGCCTGATCGCAGGTTTTCTAGTCCATGTTCAGGTCTTATGTAACGGAAGGTTATGGAATTTTTGTCTGATACCGTCGTGCTGTCACGTCTGCAATTTGCGGTGACGGCTATTTTTCACATGCTGTGGCCCGTTCTCACCACAGGGATGGGGATTTACCTGGTTATCGTGGAAGGACTATGGCTGAAGACGCGCAATCCTGATTATTATTACCATGCTCGCTTCTGGTCAAAGCTGTATGTCCTTAACTTTGGCATTGGTGTCGCCACGGGTGTACCAATGGAATTTCAGTTTGGCACCAACTGGGCATCCTTTTCCGAGGCGGTGGGTAATTTTTTTGGCAGCATTCTCGGCTTTGAAGCGTCGATGGCGTTCATGCTAGAAGCGGCGTTTTTAGGGATTATGGTGTTTGGTTGGCAGCGTGTTCATCCCATCATGCACTACGTTGCCACTATCCTTGTCGCATTTGGTGCCAACTTATCCACATTCTGGATTTTAGCCGCCAATTCCTGGATGCAAACCCCAGCTGGGGGCGAATTTGTCGATGGCAAGTTTATTGTCAGTGATTATTTTCAGGCAATTTTTAATCCCTTCATGGTGAACAGCGTCCTACATATGTTCTTTGGTACTCTGGAAACCTCGCTGTTTGTGATTGGTGGAATTAGCGCTTGGTACATTCTCAACAAACGCCATTCCGCCTTCTTTTCTAAGGCGTTGAAAATTGTCTTAGCGGTTGCGATCGCAGTCGCCCCCTTACAGATCTATATTGGACATTTAAGTGGCGAACAAGTGTATCGTCATCAGCCGTCTAAACTAGCCGCGATGGAAGCGCAGTGGGAAACTGTACCCGCCGGAGTTGCGGCAGATTGGAGTCTTTTGGCATTGCCTAATGAAACCGCCGAAAAAAATGATTGGGAAATTAAAGTTCCCAATGCGTTGGGATATATTCTGGAATTGCAAAAAGAATTACCAGAACCCGTATTGGGATTGAAGGAGTGGAAACCAGAAGATCGACCCCATCTATTAGGGTTAATTTACTATTCCTTCCGAATCATGATTGCCATTGGGTTCTTCTTCGCCGGATTAATGCTGGTAAGTGTACTGCAATGGCTACGGGGTAAGCTTTCACCGGAAAACATTACCCAGCAGCGTCTGCTTTTAGTTGCCTGGATTTTTGCCGCACCCCTCGGTTATATTGCGGTAGAATCCGGCTGGATTGTCCGCTGTGTGGGACGACAACCCTGGACAGTGTACGGGCAAATTCGCACCGTAGATGCCGTGTCTAATGTTCCAGCCAGTAATGTTTTAACCTCGTTACTCAGTTTTAGCGGGGTTTATACCCTGTTATTTTGTGCCGCTTTATTTTTCGGGAGCCGAATTATCCGCCGAGGTCCCAATTTCAACCTCCCTTTACCCACTTCTGAAACTCAAGCAGGAGTCAACACTGAGCCTGGACAATTTATTCCCGATGAACGTCCCCTAGAAACGCAACAGTAGGAGGTTGTATGGAAACATTATCCTATTTTCTTCCCCAAGTTTGGTTTGCCATTTTAGCCTTATTTCTCTTCCTCTACGTGATGCTAGATGGATTTGATTTAGGGGTGGGCATTTTATCCCTAACTTCTTCAACTGAGGAACGCCGGGGTATTTTAATGACCAGTTTGGGTAATGTTTGGGATGCCAATGAAACCTGGCTAGTGATTATGGGAGGCGGGTTGTTTGGCGCATTTCCCTTAGCCTACGGCACGATTTTAAATGCCTTGTACATCCCCATTTTCTTGATGATCTTTGGGTTTATCTTTCGGGCGGTGGCGTTTGAGTTTCGCGAACAAGCGAATCGGAAGTTCTTCTGGAATTTAGCGTTTGGTGTCGGCAGTTTTAGCGCTGCACTGGGTCAAGGATTTGCGTTGGGGGCTGTACTATCGGGAATTACGGTTGATCAAGCGGGTCATTTTATTGGCGGGACTTGGGATTGGCTTACCTGGCAATCTGTGCTGATGGCATTGACTTTGATTCAAGGGTATGTGTTAATTGGCTCAACCTATTTGGTCTTGAAAACAGAGGGAGAATTACAAGCTACCCATTACAGAACCGCTAGAATTGCCGCGATCACCACGCTAATTGGCGCGATTGTGATTACGATTACCACACCCATCTTTTATGAGTATGCGCGATCGCGTTTATTTTCTCAACCTCAAGTGTATATCTTTGCTGCCATCCCTCTCCTGGGAATCACCCTAATTTGGCTACTCTGGAGAAGTCTGGCTCGACAGGAAGAGAGAACGCCATTAATTTGGACAATTCTCCTGTTTTTACTGACATTTCTAGGATTAGCCTTGGTTGTGTTTCCCTACATTATCCCCACTCAGATCACCATTTATGAGGCGGCGGCTGACCCCAGTGCACTGGTGTTCATGATCATCTTTATCGGTGTTTTGATTCCGATTATGTTGGCATACAACATCTATCAATACATCGTGTTTCGAGGGAAGGTTAGGGGTGAACATTATGGAGCCTAAATAAGTCAAACGTCAAAAGTTATTGGGTTTGACCGATAACTTAACTAAACCCGCCCCTACAATCGGGCGGGTTTGACGATAATATTATGATAAAAACCGATAACCTAACTCAACCCGCACTCCTAAATCGCAATTGAACAAGGCTCCTGGGCAGAAGACAGAAAATTTATGCTTGATCCCTTCCCGTTTCAGACGTTCAAGACAGTCCTAACCGTGATAACGACAGCGAGATTCAGTTAACCTCATCCCATGCCTAAAAGACACAGAATTTCACGTTAATAGTTCATCGTTGATGATGTATTGTTATGGTGTAACTTTTTTTTACAATAAATAAACTGAATACTCAGTAAATATTTGCATTAATTCATTAAGTTAATCGGTGATGAACATCCCAAAATGCCTAATTTTTTGCTAGACTAGTTAAGTCTATTTACTTATTAGCAGCAGGAACAATGTCAGGCATGGCTAGAGGCTGAAGTATGGCTACTTCCTCAAATCGTTGTGGCATTGAGCTAAAACTCCACTGAACCCAAAATTTTTGAGGACAACTTGTTAAGCCGACATTATCGATAGAGACTAAGTGTTTACCTTGCCTGATAGCTAAAGGATCAGTCGAATCAAGGCTGACCAAGTCGTTTGCAGCATAATTATAACGGTAAGGGGAAGACGCAATGAAAGTTAAAGGTTTACTAAATAAGTTATCACTCCTGTTCGGATGTTTATGCGTATTCGGACTTTTAGGGGAAAACGTATCCGCCGCCACTATTTGGCGATCGCTTATGGTAGGTCCCCATTATCCCGGAGGAGCATCCTTTGATGATACGATCGCAGGAACGCGCATGACGAACTTGAGCAATCAGTTTGGGCTGTGGTCTAACTGGGAACCAGAAAACATGAATGTGTTGACTGGCGCAGTTACATCAGAGGGGATTACTCAAGCCATTATGAATGCAGGTGTAGATGATAATGATTTCTTCACCTTTGTTTACCATGGACATGGATCATCAAATGAATGCTATTCTCTACCGGGAGAGCGCATGTTTGCTGATGAACTTCACAGCGCACTTGCGGGATTGCCAGCCACGTCCACAAAGTTAGTCGTTAATTTGTCTTGCTACGGAGGTAGTTTTTGGAACGAATTATCAACCCTGAATAACATCGCGTTTTTTAGTGGTGCTGGAGCGACAGAAGTGTTACCTGAGCCACCAAGATTCTATACCAATCTATTTAACAACGCTAATCCCAACAACATCGAGTTTATAGATTGGAACAGTGACAACAGGATTAGTATTAGCGAATACTATACGGCTTCGCAGGTGGTGGATAGGGGAGCTAATTCTCAGTACAACAACTCTAACTCAATCCTAGACAACGCGACAGTTTTTTACCTTCCTACGTCAGTGGCTGAACCTAGCTCTGTCTTAGGTATTATCGTAATAGGAGTATGGGGATTGAAAAAAATTTACAAACAGGGTGCATAGTTAGATTGTTCATTTTTGGCGATCGCAATGGTGCGATCGCCAAATTATGTAATTGGCTTGACGTTCAATTTCCGTGTCGTTATCCTAGATAGTACAAAAGTATTATCGCGAGACCGCCATGAGTGATTCAGCACAACCTCCACGTCGCCGCAGACGGCGAAATAGTGCATTTGACGACGAATCCAGTCATCCAGATAAATCGACACAGCCGCAACACCAAGGTCAATTAACCAGAAGCGAACGCCAAGAAATTGTTGATCGGCTACGTCAAGAAAGTGCTGATTCTTAAATATACCGACAACAATCGTAACCGATGACAGCCAATTCCGATCAACCCAATCCCAATGACGCCGTTTTAGGCGGACAAGATTACCCATTAAATTCTGGCGTACTGGGTGGCTTAGAGGGAGTTAAACAACGTTTGACCAGTGAGTCTGAAGAAATCCGGATGGCAGCTTTAGACGAGGCGATCAACTATGGTCAACCAGGGAGATATTTGCTACGCCAAGTGGTAAAAAACGAGACAGGTAATTTACAGTTAAAAGCCTATAATTTACTCTCTGAACAGGTTGATGAGAAAGAAAAACAAGAATTACAAACTTATTTGTCTCCAGACTTACAAATTGATCTCAAGTTTGACCTTGAAATTGACACGAAAGAATTAGGGGAAGCGATTGAGCGAGCCGTCGATCGAGCGTTAGGGCGTCGAGGAATAGCCAGTGCCGATAGTCACAGTAGCATTCCACTTGCAGGCACAGCGCCAATGCCTCCTCTTGCAGGCACAGCGCCAGTGCCTCCTCCAATTGAAGCAGGTGTAATATCTGTAGACCAAGTTAATGATCAGGCGGGGAATAACTCTAAAGCTGAGATAGCTAACGATCCACCAACTAAAACCTTAGGTTTACTGAGACAATGGTTGAAAAATAAAATGAATCGATATCGTTAACTAAATCAAACACTTGCTCCCAAGAATTAAACCCCGTTGTCATCTTGTTTCAATTCATCGTTAAATTTCAAATAAATTCTCATTTATTGAAAAAAATGAATAATTCAAAAAAAGACATAACCAAGCTGAGTCAGGAAACACCAATGCCGTCAGAAATGGCACATCCCAAAGACAATAAATCTTCACTCTGTCCTAGCTCTCCCCCTGATACTCAGGATAGCGTTGTCTTCGGTATAGTAGGTGGCACTGTTGACAGTCCACAAGTAGCATATCTGCGGGAACCTCAGCCAATAACGGATGAATTACTAGCATTATCTGAACCCGTTGATCCAACCGAAGTCTATCGAATCGCTGCTCCTTGCTGGGAACGGAGATGTCAACATTTTGATGGACATCAATGCCATCTCATTCAACAAATTGTCGAGGGATTACCGACAGTGGTAAAAGACTTACCACCCTGTCGCATTCGTCAAGATTGTCGATGGTGGCAACAGGAAGGGAAAGCCGCCTGTCTGCGTTGTCCTCAAATTGTCCGCACGAATTATGGTATGTCTGAAACTGTTAAGAAAGTCATTGAACCACACCGCGATCGCAAAATGATGTAATTAGCTTGACGTTCAATTTCCGCGCCGTTATCCTAAATAGTACAAAAGTATTATCGCGAGACCGCCATGAGTGATTCAGGACAACCTCTACGTCGTCGCAGACGGCGAAATAGTGCATTTGACGACGAATCCAGTCATTCAGATCAATCGACACAGCCGCAACACCAAGGTCAATTAACCCGAAGCGAACGCCAAGAAATTGTTGATCTTCTACGTCAAGAAAGTGCTGATAACTTTCTGCAACGAGCCAGAGAAATTGGACTAAACCCTAAAACTGACTTCGCCGAACTTAATTTATCGGGAGTCAATCTAAGTCCTGCTAGTTTTCAATATGCTGATTTAACTGGGGTCAATTTATCTCAAGCTAACTTGAGTAATGCTCACCTGAATCACGCTAAGTTAACTAACGCCAACTTACAGCAGGCAAACTTACAACAAAGCAATCTATCTTCCGTCGATCTAAGCAGTGCTAATTTGAAAGAGGCGAATTTGAGTAATGCTGACTTCAATAATGCTAATTTAAGTCAGACAAATTTACAACAGGCTGATTTAAGCAACGCCAATCTCAACGATACTAATTTAAATAATGCCAACTTAGAAGAAGCGAATTTAGAAAATGCCAAGTTAGCCGCCATTAAACTGCAAGGAGCTAAGTGCGATCGCGCTAATTTTCAAGGAGTTCGCTTTTATGATCAATTCAAATATCCACACCATCAGACTGACAATCTGAGCCAGATTAGTTTCAAGGGGGCAAATTTCGCGAATACGTCTTTGGCTGGACTAAATTTGAGCCATGCTGACCTCAGTCATGCCCATCTGAATCAGGCTAATCTCAGTGGGGCTAATCTGACTCATGCTAATTTAGAAGGGGCAAATTTAGAAAAGGCTAATTTAGCTAAAATTAAACTGCAAGGAGCTAAGTGCGATCGCGCCAATTTTCAAGGGGTTCGCTTCTCTTCCGAAAACCAATACAAAGCTTGGGATTTAAGCCAAATTAGTTTCCAAGGGGCGAATTTCGCGAACACTTATTTATACAAACTAAACTTTAGCTATTCAGATTTCAGTCATGCCAATTTTCAGCAAGCGCAATTAACTCAGATCGATCTGAATCATGCCAACTTAAAAGGAACCAATTTCCAGGGCGTCACCCTCCATCAAGTCACCCTAAAAGGAGCAATCATTGATGAACAAACCCAACTGGCTGCCAGTTGGCGCAAGGTTATAGCTGTTCTCAACCAAACCCATGAGAATTTAGAGTTACAAAATCTTGACCTCAGTCGCCAGGATTTTTCAGGATTTAACCTAGCGGGGGCTAACCTGCAATCGACAAAACTCTGCCAAACAAATTTCCGCCATACCGATTTGAGTCATGCTAACTTGAGTCATGCTGACTTGACATCGGCAAACTTGGAAAATGCCAACCTCAAAGGTGCTAATTTAACGGGAGTCGATTTGAGTGAGACAAACCTTCTCGGAACTCAGATTGATCAAACGACAAATCTTGACCCAATGTGGCGCAGGGCTTGGGCTGCTGTTAATTCTCCTCTAGACGCAGAATCCTCAAATTATCTGATCAGGGAAGTAATGCCAGCCATTCTAGAACGTTATCGCGATCGCATTGAAGCGACAATTAAGCCATATCTAGAACTGAAGTTAATCCCTGATCAAAACCTAACCTGGTGGCAAAGTAAATTTCCAGGTAAGGAAAAAAGTCGAGGTGGGTTTCCTTATTTGCCCAAAGGATTTGAGTATCCCAAAACACCAGACGGTAAATATCTGTTTCTACTGGCACAAATCAATTTGGCTGAAATACCCCATCTCGAAGGTTTCCCAAAACAAGGTATTTTACAATTCTACATTCCTAGTAACAATGATGATTTTTATGAAAGTGTTCTGAGTTCACAATGTAAGTTGGAGCAAAATTACTTTCGCGTCCTTTTTTTTCCAGAAACCGATCTAAATGACGAAAATATAATCACTAACTTTGATTTTTTGCCTGAAAAAGATGATCATACCGCAGAACCTTTTGCCGTTGAGTGTTCGGCGATTAAATGGGCTAAAGGATATGAACCTATTTCCCATTATGATTATGATTTCGGTGACCGTTTCCCTGAATTATTTGATGAAGATGAAATGGAAGATTTTTATGAAGAATTTTATGGATACTTGGAATACAAGTTTAGTGGAGCAAATTGTGATATCCAAATAGGGGGATATACTTCCTTTTATCAGGATGACCCCCGTTATGGCTTGGGTTCCGAAGAAGACCCTTTTGACACACTGCTATTGCAAATCAGGCTTGTAGAAAATGGCTCACTGTACTTCTACATTCAAAGTTCAGCCTTAGCCAGATGTGATTTCTCAAGAATTCTGTATGCTATGGCTTGAAGAGAAATCCTTGATCGGAATCGCACGGTTGCTTTAACCCCATAATCGTTGCAACATTATCAATCATAATCCCGTTTGGCGCACAGCGGATCGCACCCACCTGTTAACCTTCAAGCTAATTACTTTCAATTGTATATCATTTCCTGATTTGATCCTTGTAGTGCGAGCATCTTGCTCGCTACTAATACCCAATTTAAATGCATGACAGCTTATCGGTATGCCAAAGAATGTTATGCTTTTTTATATCCAAAATTTTGCTTTAGCCCAACAGGAGTTCTCGCGAGTTTTGTACACCTTTTCCTAACTACACCGATAAGAATCATAACCGATGACAGCCAATTCCAATCAACCTAATCCCAATGACGCCGTTTTAGGCGGACAAGGTTTGCCATTAAATTCTGGTGTGCTGGGTGGATTAGAGGAAGTTAAACAACGTTTGACCAATGAGTCTGAAGAAATCCGAATGGCGGCTTTAGACGAGGCGCTCAACTATGGTCAGCCAGGGAGGGATTTGCTACGCCAAGTGGTAAAAACCGAGACAAGTGATTTACAGTTAAAAGCCTATAATTTACTCTCTGAACAGGTTGATGAGAAAGAGAGACAAGAATTACAACCTTATCTCCACATTAACATTGAAATTGACAATGAATCTAGTCATCCAGACAAATCGACACAGCCGCAACACCAACGTCAATTAACCCGAAGCGAACGCCAAAACATTGTTGATCGGCTACGTCAAGAAAATGCTGATAACTTTTTCCAACGAGCCATAGAACTTGGACTCAATCCCGCAACTGACTTGGCAGAACTCAATTTATCGGGAGTAAATCTAAGTCGTGCTAATTTGAAATATGCTGAATTAAATGGTATCAATTTATCTCAAGCTAACTTAAGCAAGGCTCACCTGAATCGCGCTAACTTGACTAACGCCAATTTACAACAGGCGAACCTACAACAAAGCCGTATGTATTTAGTCGATATAAACTGTGCTAACTTGAAAGAGGTTGATTTGAGTAATGCTGACTTGAGGAATGCGAACTTGACATCGGCAAACTTGGAGGATGCCAACCTCAAAGGTGCTAATTTAACGGGAGTTGATTTGAGTGAGGCAAACCTTTTCGGAACTCAGATTGATGAAACGACAAATCTTGACCCAGTGTGGCGCAGGGCTTGGGCTTCCGTTAATGCTCCTCTAGACAAAGAATCCTCAAACTATGTGATCAGGGAAGTAATGCCAGCCATTCTAGAACGGTATCGCGATCGCATTGAAGCCACAATTAAGCCATATCTGGAACTGAAGTTAATCCCTGATCAAAACCTAACCTGGTGGCAAAGTAAATTTGCCGGTTGGCAAAGCAGTCGAGGCGGGTTTCCCTATTTGCCCAAAGGAGTTGACTATCCCAAAACTCCAGATGGAGACTATCTGCATTTACTGGCACAAATTAACTTTTCCGAAGCACCTCATCTGGAAGGCTTTCCCAAACAAGGTATTTTGCAATTCTACCTTTCCATGGATGATTCTAGCTATGGTTTTCCAGATTCAGAGGATGTATTGAACAAAACCGTTTTCGCATTCTCTACTTTAGAGAACCGGACTTGAACGAAGAGAATTTGACGACCGATTTCAGGTTTTTGCCGAAAAAGGATGATGATTTCCTGCTTAGAGACATATATCCGGATGAGTGTTCAGCTATTCAATGGACTAAGGGATATGTACCTATTTCCATTGAAGATTATAATGCTTTCGATCGTCTTTTCCCTGAACTAGGTAATGACGGAATGACTAAGATTGACATGGAAGATTTGTATGCGGCATTAAGCAATGCTTCTGAGTGGATATTGGGTGGAGCAAATTGTGATATTCAGATGGGGGGATACCGTTATCATATTTCCGATGACCCTCGTTGTTCCTTGGATTCTGAAGAAGACCCCTTTGATACACTGCTATTTGGCATAAGCCTTTTAGAAAGTGGTTCAGTTTTCTTCTATATCCAAAGTTCAGCTTTAGCCAGATGTGATTTTTCCAAAGTGCTGTATGCTATGGATTGAAGAGAAATCCTTGTTCAGGTAGAGTCTCTGGGACAAACATACTATCTGGAGACGTTCCACGGTCACGTCTCTACGAGTCCGATGTGTTCTAACTGTCTTGGCGGTTGCTATACCTCAATTGAACGAATCGCACCATTCCAGCACTCGATTCCACGCCCACCAGCAGTCCGGATCTTGATAGTCACGTTGACAAGCCTGAGAACTAATATAACCGACATGACCCCCGTGTTTTGTCACCCTTAAGTCAATCGCGGGATTATCCGCACAAATCTTTTGTAAGTCAGGAATAATCGTGGGGTCAAACATCGGATCATCGGCGGCATAAAAAATCAGCGTCGGTTTGTTTAAATGAGGTAAAATATACAGCGCACTCGTGGCATCATAATACTCGTCCACCGAGGAAAACCCCAATCGCTTAATCACTAACTCCTGATCAAATTGCCAAATACTGTTTGCCCGTTCAACCGCTTCTGGATCGATGTCTTGGGGATGAGCCTGATAGAGACGCCATGCAAGTTGTTTCAAAGTCCGTGCAACAGCTTGTTCTAAATACCGCCCCCAGGGATGGTTTAACAGATAGGTTAGAGAACGGTGAGAATCCAGACTGGGACAAATAACCGCACCACCGCCAATCTCTGACTCATTTAATCCTACCGCCTCGGAATGAGCGATCGCTTGAGCAGATTTAATCCCCCAAAGCGCTAATTGTCCGCCGAGTGAATAGCCTGTAAACCAAAACGGGGCGGGACATCCCATGGCTTTTGCTTGCGCTGCGATTAGGACAAAATCATCACCCTCGTACAAACCATCGGAGGTTAAGGTGGGTGACAACAAGGCTGTTTTTCCATGGGCTCGCCAGTCGAATAATACCACCGCATAGCCTTGAGCAAAGGCTTTACGCCCCAATAGTCTCAGATACCATTGGTTATCCAGATCTCCAGTAATTCCATACGTTCCGACAATCGTCCCCTTAGCGCGTTCAGGAATGGCGACAATCCCAAAAATCGGTACATTGTCAGCGCCACGAAAAACTTTCTCCTGATAGGGGGGTTCTGAAAAAGGAATCGTTGCTTCCCAATCCCTAGACGCCCGAAATGCCAGGTGCAGCGTCATCGCCATACCATAAGTTAACCACCATGGAGAATGAAAGTGTTTTTTGTCATTCGTCATTTGTCATTCGTCTATTTTTGTTTCATAATTTATGATTAAGGTTCATTATTTAAACGTTATCAATCAGTTATGAAACGTCGAAACATTCTCAAGTATACAACAATCGGTGCGGCTGGGGCTAGTCTCAACGCCTGCCGTAAAAAAATCCCTCAACCCCCATCAAAATCGGCTCAACCGATCATTAATTGGCGCATGGCAACAAGCTGGGATCGCTATTTTGAAATCCTGTTTGAGGGCGTTGAAACATTATGTCGCTCCGTTAGCACGATGACGGAGGGACGGTTTACGATTACCCCTTATCCGGGTGGTGATTTAGCCCCACCTCTGGAAGTGTTTGATGCGGTGTCCACAGGAACGGTTGAATGCTGTCACACGAATACGTTCTACTCCTTCCAGAAAAGCCCCGCCCTCGCCTTTGGCACTACCCTTCCTTTTGGTTTAAATGCTCAACAGCAAAATGCTTGGCTCTACAAAGGGAAAGGATTAGACACGTTACAAAATATATTTTCTGAGTTTAATCTGATCGGATTTCCGGCTGGCAATTCAGGGACACAAATGGGGGGATGGTTTCGGCGAGAAATTAACACAGTTGCGGATTTAAACAACCTGAGAATGCGGCTTCCTGGGCTTGGCGGGCAAATTATGAGCCGTTTGGGTGTCAATGTTGTAACGATCGCAGGTCAAGATATCGTACCAGCTTTGTTAGAAGGAAGCATCGATGCGGTGGAATGGATTGGTCCTTATGACGATGATACCCTAGGACTACAGAGAGCCGCCCCTTACTACTATTATCCAGGATGGTGGGAACCCGGAACCACGTACATGGTGCTGGTCAATCAGGCAGAGTGGAACAAACTCCCCTCAGACTACCAAGCCATTTTCCAAACAGCGGCGGCTGAAGCCAATTTAAAAACGTTGGCTCGATATAATGCCGTTAATGGTGAAATTTTAGAGCGATTTCTTTTAGGGGGAACAAAGTTAATGCCCTTTAGCTCAGAGATTTTAGACACGGCTCGGAAAACCGCCTTTGAACTCTATGAGGAAATCGCGAGTCAGGATGCGACATTTCGAGATGTTTACCGTCAATGGCAAGCTTTTAGGCATCAGCTTTTTGAATGGAATCGAGTCAGTACGTTGAGTTTCACTAACTTTGCGTACACGACTATTGATAATCAGGAAATAGGCAATAAGCAATAGTCGTTATAGTCAGTTACCTGTTAATTCTGGAGTCCTTGGTGGATCAGGTGCTACCCTAAAACTAATCCTGACAAGAAAACTGCAATAAATTCCCATGGTTCAGCTTCCGACGCAATCTGATCCACCGCTTTCACCTCGGCAAACCCTACCGACGATGTATGATTTACAGGTGAATCCTTATGTAGTCGTGGAGTTATTGTCGCCTGGAACCCAAGAGGAAGACTTAGGGCGCACAGTGCAAACACCCGGAAATCCGCCGACAAAGTGGCAGGTTTATGAGCAGATTTTGCGGATTCCTTACTCCATTGTTTTTAGTCGTTATACCAATGAACTCCAGGCATTTCATTTAGTCGGGGGTCATTACGTAGCGATGAACTTTATTGATAATCGGTTATTGATGCCAGAGTTAGAATTAAGTTTGGGATTATGGCAGGGGAGTTTTCGAGGGATTAACTGTCTGTGGTTGCGGTGGATGACGGCTGAAGGGGAGTTGATTTTAACACCGGAGGAGGAAGCTGTTGAGGCACAGGAAAGGGCGGAACGCTTGGCTGCACGATTGCAGGAGTTAGGGGTTGATCCTGATGAGTTGGAATAGTGAATTCTATTCTTTCTCTTCTAAGTAGGCGGGAAAAATTAATTTATGGCAGCGGATGCTCCGACATGGAACAGGTGTTTCTTTCATCCTGGAATGCGATCGCGTCCGCCGTTAGTTCACATTTTGCACTGGACAAAGGCGATCGCACTGATCCCTCTATCTCCCCACACGGGTGCGAAAATGCCCCGGATTCAAGGATTCGTCATTGTAAACGCCCCTGAGAAGGATAGTATTACTACTTGAGACTTCATCGTACACAACCATCGTTATGAATATTCTTTTTGTTGCCGCAGAGGTAGCGCCCCTGGCAAAAGTCGGCGGTATGGGGGATGTCGTGGGCGCATTGCCTAAGTTCCTGAAGCGCTTGGGACATGATGTGCGGATTTTTATGCCCTACTACGGCTTTTTACCGGACAAGATGGAGATTCCCCAAGAACCTGTCTGGTGGGGATCTGCCATGTTTGAGTCATTCGCTGTCTATGAGACGGTATTACCCGGAACCGATGTCCCCCTCTATCTGTTTGGTCATCTCGCCTTCTCAGGACGCCATATTTACGCCGGAGCAGATGAAGACTGGCGATTTACCCTCTTTGCTAATGGCGCGGCTGAGTTTGCCTGGAACTACTGGAAACCGCAAATTATTCATTGCCATGATTGGCATACAGGCATGATTCCGGTGTGGATGAACCAATCCCCGGATATTTCCACTGTCTTTACGATTCACAACTTGGCATATCAAGGTCCCTGGCGCTGGCGCTTACAGCAGATAACCTGGTGTCCCTGGTATATGCAAGGTCATAATACAATGGCAGCAGCGGTACAATTTGCGGATCGAGTGACTGTTGTGTCGCCAACTTATGCTGAACAAATCCGCACGGCTGAATACGGTGAAACCCTAGAAGGGTTAATGTCTTTCATTAGTGGTAAAACTGTCGGAATTCTTAACGGCATTGATACGGATAGCTATGACCCAGAAACCGACAAATATATCGAGCAACATTTTACCGCCGATACGCTGGAATTACGTCGCAAAAACAAAGTGACCCTGCAAGAAGAGGTGGGCTTAGAAGTCAACTCCAATGCCTTTTTCATGGGCATGGTCACGCGCCTCGTGGAGCAAAAGGGGATTGACCTATTATTACAAGTCATTGATCGCTTCTTAGCTTATACCGATGCCCAATTTATATTGCTGGCATCTGGTGAACGCTACTACGAAACCCAAATGTGGCAACTGGCATCTCGCTATCGGGGTCGTATGTCTGTCCAACTCCTTTATAGTGATGCCCTGTCCCGACGCATTTATGCGGGTTGTGATGCATTCCTAATGCCATCCCGCTTTGAACCTTGTGGCATTACTCAAATGCTCTCTATGCGCTATGGTTGTGTCCCCATTGTCCGGCGCACCGGGGGTCTGGTGGATACGGTTTTTCACCATGAACCGGTTAGCCAAACTGGGACAGGTTACTGTTTTGACCGCTATGAACCGTTAGACTTTTATACCTGTATGGTACGGGCTTGGGAAGGTTTCCGCTTTAAAGAACAATGGACAACACTACAGCAACGCGGTATGCGTCAGAATTTCAGTTGGGATAAATCAGCCAAACAGTATATCCGCACCTACCGAGAGGTTTTAGGATTACCGCCAGAAGAAGAAACGGTTCAACCGCCAGAGGCTGATTCAACCCTTACGGGTGTTATCAGTTAGATCCACTTCTCCGCCCAATCCCCGACCGATTTAATTAAGGCATCGGGAATCTAAGGGGAACAGGTGATTCGTGATACTTGTAGGGGCGGGTTTGGGGACTTTCTGTGGGCTATTGATGGTAACATTTGTGCAAAACCCGCCCTTACTCAGTTTGCCGATGAACTACGAGACTTCGCTCCGTCCCCTGCACCTGGAGTCCTTCGGCTTCCCTGCATTTCCACTGAACCACCAGCGCGATCAATTCATGGTAAAATTTTAATTAACTGCTGCCCCATAAAAATCGGAATTGAAGCTTTTTGTCTGAATCGAATTTTTCACCTATCCATCCTACCAACGATATTGAGATTGACTTTGACCGCTTAGAGGAAGTAAGTCTAGGTGAAGTTGAGTTAAAACGTGAACTGCTCGTCGCCTTATTGGAGGTCATTCGCATTAACCTAGATGCGATTAAGCAAGCTGAAGCGATCAATGATTATCCCACGATCGCCAAATGCGCCCATCAACTGAAAGGGGCGGCGGCTAATGTGGGTGTTTCATCTCTCCAAGCGATCGCAATGGAATTGGAGCGTCAGGCAAAAGCCGAGGATTTCTCTAGTGCTACTGATCTGATTATGGCACTAGAGAGTCAGAGGTTAGGGATACAATCTTATGTTTCTACTCAACTCCCCCAATAGAGCATTGCGGTTAATCGGCTATGGCGAAGATTTTAGTGGTTGATGACGATTTGACGGTTCAGCTTGTGCTGAAAAACCTACTCACGAGTCAAAGTCACGACGTCGCGATCGCCCCAAACGGAGAAGAAGCCCTACGCCAAGTCAAATCACTTCATCCGGATTTGATTATCTGTGATTGGATTATGCCACGTCTAGATGGACTAGAAGTCTGTCGGCAAGTGAAAGCTGATCCAGAATTGGCAACCACGTTTATCATTTTACTCACCATGCGCGATCAAATTACTGATCGCGTTCAAGGCTTAGATGCGGGTGCTGATGAATTTATCTCCAAACCTATTAATGTCGAAGAGTTATTAGCACGGGTTAGGGCGGGGCTGCGATCGCGCCAATTAACTCAACAGTTAAGTCAAGCCCTGCGACAGTTGCAACAAACTCAGGCACAATTGGTGCAAACCGAAAAAATGGCAAGCTTATGGCAGCTTGTCGCCGGCTTAGCCCATGAACTCAACAACCCTGTCACCTTTATCTACAGTAACCTCAGTTACGCTGAACGCTACACCCAAGACTTAATTGAACTCCTCAATCTCTACCAAGGAATCACCCCCAATCCTCCCCCCGATGTTATTGACAAAATTGAAACCGTCGATCTGAACTTTCTCATTGACGACTTGCCGAAAGTTTTATCATCAATGCGCCGAGGAACCCAACGCATCCAGAAGATGGTTCTATCCCTACAAGAGTTTTCCCGGCAAAATCGTTCGGGTTTGCAATCGGTTGATATTAATCAAGAACTTGACAACACCTTATTGATGTTGCACTACCGCTTAAAATCGAATCAACCCGAATGGAATATTGAGGTCGTCAAAGACTACGGCAACTTACCCTTAGTTGAATGTTATGCTTGTCAGTTAAATCAAGTGTTTCTGAATATTCTGAACAACGCCATTGACGCCATTAGAGACAAGCCAGGTACAATGCCCGCTCGGATTAGTCTCCGGACGGAACAATTCGAGAATAAGCGTGTTAGGATTCGCATTGCCAATAACGGGTCTCACATCCCCCCAGAGGTTAAAGCCCGTATCTTTGATCCCTTTTTCACCACTAAACCCATTGGTATGGGTACTGGCTTAGGACTAGCCATTAGTTACCAAATTATTGTCGGACAGCATAAAGGCTCACTTCAATGTTTTTCAGAACCCGGTAAGGATACAGAATTTCAGATTGAGCTGCCTACCTCTATCAAAGCCAAAACCGTATCCAATTAGGCAACGGACACGCATGTAACCTTTTGTATACCGATAGGGGCAACCTGTTTGCAAAAATTAACAACTGTATAGCATGACAGGAATACGGTAGGACATCAGTTGATCAAGGGAACAGA
Organism: Coleofasciculus sp. C1-SOL-03; assembly: GCF_040220555.1. Taxonomy (NCBI): domain Bacteria; kingdom Bacillati; phylum Cyanobacteriota; class Cyanophyceae; order Coleofasciculales; family Coleofasciculaceae; genus Coleofasciculus; species Coleofasciculus sp. C1-SOL-03. Next base: position 4,955 of record NZ_JAVJUO010000169.1, on the reverse strand, counting down.
CAACAGCAAAGAATCTCCTCTCCCTGCCTTGGTACTCCGATATCCATTCAATTGGCTGGGAATAACCTTTACACCTGTGTGTCATTTTAGCCGAAGCCAGCTACTATTGTTAAATTACCATTTAATCAGCCTGAAGGTTCATAGGCGATAAAAGCGAAATTGGTAAGTATGTTCAACAAGGCTTGACATTTTAGCAACTATTGTGTAGGGGTGTAGAGGCATAGAGACTTTCCTTAAACCCGGTTGGGTCATAACAGAAGTATCCACGCCAATTTTTTAGCTAAATTAAGGCATTAATCAGCAAAACTCATGTACCTTTGAGGTAACAACTCAGCTTCGGGAGCATAGCAAAAGTGATGAGGAGATATAGGTTTAAGGGTTGTTTTCAGCCAATCGGCAAAACTATGCACCATTGGGGATATCGGGTCATTGGTTCAGTGTTAGGTGGCACGTTACTTAGTGTGGCAGCTAACATCGCCGGTGCTGAGAGTATTGCCCAAGCGCAAACGAACCCACCCGCCAATCAAAAAAGCTCGTTAGGAGAATCACTCCTAAATAACATGCTGGGGGCTGATGCCCTGCGCCCCCAAAACTCTGCCCCAAATACAACTCAACCTGCCCAAACAGCACCGAAATCGACGCCTAGTCGGGGCAGGCAAATCGTTCAAGCCACAACCTTTCCAGATATTCAAGGCAATTGGGCGCAAGCCTTTATCGAAGCCCTAGCCTCACGGGGAATCATTCAGGGATTTCCTGATGGAACATTTCGACCGAACGCCCCTGTTACCCGCGCTCAGTTTGCGGCAATGATTCGTCAGGCGTTTGAGCAACCCTTGGAACGTCCAGCCACTCAGTTTGCGGATATCCCAGCTAACTTCTGGGCATTGGATGCGATTCAAGAAGCGTATCGCATGGGATTTATGGAAGGATATCCCAATAATATTTTCCTTCCCGATCAAAATATCCCCCGTGTGCAAGTGCTAGTGGCATTAGTGAGTGGGTTGGATTTATCGGCTCCCGCTCAAACCACAGCCCTATTAAATCAAGCCTTTCAGGATGCCGCTCAAATTCCGGACTGGGCGCAGACTAGCGTCGCTGCCGCCACAGTAAACCAGATGGTGGTAAATTACCCGAATGTGGCGTTCTTGAATCCGAATCAGACTGCCACTCGTGCTGATGTAGCTGCTTTTATCTACCAAGCATTAGTCAGCCAAAATCAATTACCCCAAATCCCGCCCACCACTGTGGCAAGTCGTTACATTGTCGGGTACGAACCCATTGCCCAAGAACCACCCACACCACCCACACCGACACCGGAACAACTTGCTGCTTTGCGACGGCAGTATCTCTTGCCAGCACCGCCTGTGGAAGAACAATTGCGTCGGATTGTGCGTGGGGGTTCCAGTATTAATACCCCTACTGCCTTTGGCGCTCAAACGGGGAATATATTCTTCGGTGCTACCTATCAAGAGGACGTGCGGTTTTTCGATGAAGACGATGGTGCTGTTGTGGTTGGTTTTGGCGTCGGTGATGCGAGGAGAATCGTTGCTCTAGAAACTGCTGTTTCCATTTATGACTTATTTGGCGATACCTTTGAAGATGGCGGAGTTAGTTTCAAACTTCACCGCTTAATTGGTGATGATCTCGCTGTAGCAATTGGTGTAGAGAATGCCATTATTTGGGGCAATACGGATGGTGACCAGAGTGTTTATGGCGTTGTCAGTAAAGTTTTCCGTTTGCGGGAAAATCCCAATGATCCCTTTAGCCGCCTGACTGCCTCTGTTGGTCTCGGTGGAGGGCGTTTCCGTTCTGAAGATGATATTGAGGATAAAGACGGTACAACAAATGTCTTTGGTAGCGTTGGTCTGCAAGTGGTAGAACCCGTTACCTTAATCGCCGATTGGACGGGTCAAGATTTATATTTAGGTGCTTCAATTGTGCCGATTCAGGGTGTTCCTCTAGTGATTACTCCGGCTGTGGCTGATGTGACGGGTAACGCTGGCGATGACCCTCGGTTCATTTTGGGGATTGGTTATGGACTATCGTTCTAAAAAGTACAGATTGATTCACCTCCAATTCTTGGCCTAAGGGCATAGTAAGACTATCCGATTACGTTTCTACTCCCATCCCGCCAGAAGAATACCATTAAGTTTTCCTTCACAATTAGGGTTTGAGCTAGCGGGTGGGAGGTAATCTGAGACCGGGAAGGGAGTAACGAGACAAACGTTAGTTATATCAGGAGTAGAACAATGAGGCATTTTGCGTTTCAGTTCGGACTAGGTTTAGCTGTGGGAGTAGCAGGAATTTTATCGATGACGGCATCGAGCCAAGCCAAGCCTGTCCTATCAGATGTTACGGGCAATATTATTACCACCAGTGACATCGCGGGCGGTTTTGCTCCAAGTGAAGGTGGTGAACTCGTTATTGTATATAGAACATCTGAGATACAAGCGGATGTGGAAGACGCCGCTTGTCTAGTGAATGAACGACTTGCCCAGCAGAATTTGCCTGGTGTTGGTAATGACACGTCTCCCATTCCATCACCAGTTCAGGAAAACTTAGACCTTGTTTTGACTCGAACGGGTAACGTTGATGCAGGAGTAAATCAAATTCAAAACGCCCTCGTAAATGCTGGGGCGAATCCAACTCTTGCTCAGGATCTAGCGACTAGCCTAACCCGATTGACAGCAGGTTGCACCGTTGATCCGGAGCGGTTTGCGACTGTGGTTGAAGCGTACAATGCTTTAATTAGTGCCAGTAATTTTGAGTTTTTACGGGAACCGCCAGAAGAACTGCGGGCAATTCGTTCTGTTCTGGCTATTTTGTTAAACGCGGCTTTAGCGACCAATTAAACCAGGAAGCCTATAATTTGTAGTGGACTGACACAGCTAAAATTGTGGAATAGATTTTATCATTGAATCGGGCGCAAGTCTTTGCGCCCCTACAGTTTCCGGGCGTAATTCTAATTCATCAAATAAGGTGTGCTACGCCAGTAGGTTGGGTTCAGTAATTAAACCCAACTCTACTCATCTGACATACCTTCTTGGACTTAGTATTCTGAACCTCTAGGCATGTAGTCGTCCTCGTCTTCGTCCTCCAAATCGATGGGTTTATAATCCACATAGTCGCTGGCTGGCGGTTCTACCTCTTGCTCTGCCACAGATACCGTTGAGTCGTGGGGAGGACGACGCCTTTTTCTGGGCGGATAATCTGTGTCAGGTTCAGGATTGCGACTCGGTGGACGTGAAGGGCGAGAACGACGACTAGGAGGAGTTGGTCTATCATCCCAGTCATTATCTACATCAGCCTCCCATCTGTCCGCAGGCGGTCTTGACGAACGAGTCGCAGGGCGTGAACGGCGTTTACGGGTGCGTTCTTCTGGGGGGACGTCATCGTAGACGCTGCGGCTTCTCGGACGACGACTCTCGGCTTCGTATCTGTCGCTGCGGCTATAGCGAGAATCGGCTGTTCCCCGGAGGCGACGCCCAATGTAGGGATCTTCGTCTTCTATCGGTTCGAGTTCATCGAGTTCAGCCACCTGACGATAAACGTTGCTAACCGGGCGTTCGTCATCGACAACTTTTGTATTGCGCTTGGCTTGTTCGGTGGTGATCCCCCGTAGACGCAGGGTTTCAACCGCGAAGAAAATCACAGAACCCGTCAACAGAAACTGACCAAACTGGAGAATCGGATCGAGTCGCCATCCCTGAAACACCAAAATAAAGCCGCACAAGAGTCCGACGGCGGCGAAAAATATGTCGTGATCTCGTGCTAACTCTGGACGTACCGATCGCAGGAAATAAAGCCCTGCTCCGGCAACTGCCAAGAAAATACCCAGAATACTGGCTGAGTTCAGCCCAAAATTTACCATTGCTGCTCTCCTAAGTCAGTCCTATGGTAGCGAGTTTTGCCGATAAATCTCTACCTTAACTGGCTATGTCAAAATTTGTTTACCCAGTTGGGATGGTACGGCTTCCTGTCCTAGCCCATTTTACCCAAAAGTCTAGGTTCAGCTAGCTAGAGCGCGAAAACAGGGTTAGAAGCTGTTTGTTAATTTCTGGACACATCTATACATTTCTTCCCGTTTGGGGACTTTTCACCCATAGCTGTAGCCATCCTTTCGATGAATTGGTTTTTCTACATATTCGAGTTTGATGCCAATCCGTTTTTTGCCAGTTGTCGGATAGATCTCACCTCTGCCGTTGCTGTATGGGCAAAGTCGAGCAACATAAGTTCCTGTGTTCACACCTTTTGGGATGACCGTTTTCACGATGTCGCCAGTACACAAGCCATGAATCGGACGCAATGGGCGATACTTGTGCGGATAACCTAGTCTATCGGTTTGGCATCGTTGCCGCCCACCCTGCCCCGTTGCTTTGAGGAGCAGAATCTTATTGGTCAAAACTTTGAGCATTTCAGTTACACCGACACAAGCAGCATCTAACCAATGCGCTTTATCGAGTCCTAACCGAGTGCGATTATATTTGGTTTGTCCACCTGTCCCGGTCGTCACGGGTAGTCCCATTACCTTGAGTGTCTCGAACAACTTCCAGCGAGTTGAATTGACCGCAGCAGCATCTTTCAGGGGCGCTTTTGCTTGTTTGAGAATACGAGATGCCAGATCGGGTTTACCCTTGAGAAAGTCTTTCAGCTCTTTCGTCCCTTTCTTTTGGTTGCACTTTTCACAGGCAAGACACAGGTTAGAAACACGGTCAGAACCGCCCTTGGCCCGTGAAATGATATGTTCGACTTGCAATGGAACGCCTTTTTTTGAGCAGTAAGTACACTTGCGTCCCCACTTTTCGAGAAGATATTCTCGTACCTCGAAACCGAAGAGAGTCCCTTGCTGGTATTGGACTCCTGAGATTTCTGGGTTCTCCATCTGCTGCATATCAAATCGGACTAATTCCTGTCTGATTTCAGCGATGGGTGCAAATTGGCAAAGCCTTTTCACC
>NZ_JAVJUO010000168.1:0-9307 GCF_040220555.1 Coleofasciculus sp. C1-SOL-03 | reverse complement strand
ACCAACAACTTTACTGACACTGATGGCGATAATTTAACCTACAGCGCCACATTAGCAGATGGGAATGACCTTCCTTCTTGGTTAACCTTTGACTCACAAACTGGTACATTCAGCGGTACACCAGACACAGGTGATGAAACTGCACTAAATATTTTGGTGACAGCATCCGATGGTCAAGGGGGTACAAAAACTGATGGGTTTGAGTTAGATATTACTCCCGCACCTGTAGTCAATAATGACCCCACCTTAGTCTCTCCCATCACTGACCAAACGGTTGAAGCAGAAGACTCCTTCAGTTTAGATATCACCAATAACTTTAGTGATGCGGATGGGGATAATTTAACCTACTCTGCCACATTAGCAGATGGAAATGCACTTCCTTCCTGGTTAACCTTTGACTCACAAACTGGTACATTCAGCGGTACTCCGGACACAGGTGATGAAACTTCACTAAATATTTTGGTCACAGCATCGGATGGGCAAGGGGGAACACAAACCGATGGGTTTGAGTTAGATATCACTCCTGCACCTGTAGTCAACAATGACCCCACTTTAGTCTCTCCCATTGCTGACCAAACGGTTGAGGCTGAAGACTCCTTCAGTTTAAATATCACCAATAACTTTAGTGATGCGGATGGGGATAATTTAACCTACTCTGCCACATTAGCAGATGGAAATGACCTTCCTTCCTGGTTAACTTTTGACTCACAAACTGGTACATTCAGCGGTACTCCGGATACAGGTGATGAAACTGCACTAAATATTTTGGTGACAGCATCCGATGGTCAAGGGGGTACAAAAACTGATGGGTTTGAGTTAGATATTACTCCTGCACCTGTAGTCAATAATGACCCCACCTTAGTCTCTCCCATCACTGACCAAACGGCAAAGACAAAAGAAGTTTACAGTCTAGATATCAGTAACTATTTCACTGACCCTGATGGCGACAGTCTCACCTTCTCGGCTATGGGTTTACCTAAAGGATTAAACCTGAATTCGGAAACAGGTGTAATCAGTGGTACTCCCCGCAATAAAGGCGTCGGCACTAACTCGATTACTCTCACCGCTAATGACGGTAATGGCGGGGAAATCAGTGATGTCTTTGACTTAACAGTCAATCGTGGGACAAGGAATAATGGCAATGCCCAACCTAAACTCAAGTTCAAAAATGATCTGTTGTTTCTCAAGGGTAACTCTCAAGCCAGTAATCTCCTGTTCACGCTTACGGGTAACAACTCACCCTTTGTCAGTGAAGTTGGCATTTTTGAAGTAGATAATGCGGCGGGAAAGATTAATGGGATTAAACCCGGAGAAACCGACTATCTGCAAGCCGCCTTGGATGAAGGAAACGTTCTGTTCTCTAGTTTGCCCAATAATTTTGCTGGCGATAACTTGACTCGGATTTTGGATGTGGAACAAGTTTTCGGTGAGACGACTCCCAATCTGGGATTTTATCTGGTGCAAAACAGCACAACGGATAATGTCCAAGCCGCTTTAGACGCGGGACAAACGCCAACTAATGTTTGGTTTAGTATTCCGGGCGCTAATGCTAACAATACGGATTATTTTGAGGTACTGAATGGGGAGAGCAATCGGTTTACTCTCAATTGGCAAAATTCAATGGCAGAGAGTAACGATAGTCTGACTTTAACGGTTGAACCGACGAATAATTCTCCGGCGTTAGGAACTCAGTTACAAGGAGAACGAGAACTCATTGATTTACGCGAGCAAACCAGTCCGGTAGATGCGAATTTTATCGAGATTAAGAGTCATGCTGGTTTCGATAATTCCGTCGGCTTGTATGTGATTGAAAACGAAGAGGGAGCAGTGGAAGACCCCATGACAGGTCAACTGATTCACCCAGAAGACGAGGGTTATGCCCAAGCTGCCCTTGCTCAATCAGTGGTTAGTGATGTGAATCGGGGGATGGCGACGTTTGACACCCAATTAGAGGGAGGAAGTCTGCTGGCGCCTTACATTATCGCTAATGGCACCACAGAGGAATGGCTTGCCGAGAATTCCAACAATCAGTACCTGGGTTATGGTGAACCCATTGCCTACTTTGCCCATTTAGGTGCGAATCCTGATGGGGTTGACCACATTCGCCTCCTGGGTGATAACACCTTTGGCTTTGAGGATTTGTATGGAGGTGGTGACCAAGATTTTAATGATTTCACCTTTCAGGTTGATTTAACCGTTGCCTAACGTCTGGCATCAAAGTTTGAGGGCGACCCGATTTTATTGAAGGGATTGGAGTTGTTAATTAATGCAGGCGGGTCGCCCCTACAGGTTATTTGGCATCATTTTCAATCCCACTCAATTGTAGGGTGCGTTACGCTTTGCTAACGCACCGTTATTCAAGGCTTTGGTGGGTTACGGTGGATAGTCCATTAAATGATATTTTCCCGAATTAAGTTCCACCTAACCCACCCTACTGGCATGGCACAGCTAAAATGGTGGAACAGATTTTACCATTGAATCGGGCGCAAGTCTTTGCGCCCCTACGGTGTCTTGGGAAATTAATTATTGGTGGGTTACGGCGGATAGCCAATTAAATGATATTTTCCCAAATCAAGTTCCGCCTAACCCACGATGGCGGTTTACTTTGACAAGAGAATTAACCGTTTTTTACGATTGAGGAGTTAACTGTTCCTTAACGTAACATGGCACGAGTACGCTCTAAGTCAGATCTACCGACCAAAATCTGCCCCGTCTGCGAACGTCCTTTCACTTGGCGCAAAAAATGGGCGAAATGCTGGGATAATGTAAAGTTCTGCTCGGAACGCTGTCGCCGACGCAAATCCCAAGCCAGTTAACGTAAAGAAGTTCGTGAATTCAATGCAACCCAAATTAATTATCCATGGTGGTGCCGGAAGCGCCCTGAAAACCAAAGACGCCACCCAAGCGGTGCGCGATTCGCTTTATAAAATACTGGATGATGTCTATGCCTTGTTATCATCGGGTGCAAACGCCCGTGAAGCGGTGATTCGAGGCTGTCAACTCCTCGAAGATGAACCCCGCTATAATGCCGGAACGGGTTCGGTATTACAATCCGATGGACAGATTCGCATGAGTGCGTCACTGATGGATGGTAAACCTCAACGCTTTAGCGGTGTGATTAATGTCTCGCGGGTTAAAAATCCCATCGATTTGGCGAAGATTTTGCAAGATTGTCCCGATCGCATTCTCTCGGATTTGGGGGCGGCGGAATTGGTGCGGGAAGTGAATGCACCGATTTACAACCCGTTGACTGAGAAGCGATTACAGGAATGGTTACAGGATAGACAGGACAACTTTGAACGGACGATGGCGGATGTGGTTAGCGAACCCGAACTCCTCTCCTCGGAAGCTGGACGTGGCACAATTGGAGTTGTGGCATTAGATAGTCAGGGCGGCTTGGCGGCGGGTACATCCACCGGAGGAAAGGGATTTGAACGCATTGGTCGAGTCAGCGACTCGGCAATGCCTGCGGGAAATTACGCCAACCTCAACGCTGGGGTAAGCTGTACCGGGATTGGGGAAGATATCATTGATGAATGCTTCGCCGCACGGGTGGTGGTGCGTGTCACCGACGGCTTATCCTTAGCCGAAGCCATGGAACGTTCCATAAAAGAAGCAAAGGAGAATCGGCGGGATTTAGGTGCGATCGCCATTGACGCTAGGGGTGCGATCGCCTGGGGCAAAACCAGCCAAATTCTCCTCGCTGCTTACCATACCGGACACCAAAAGGGAGACACACTGGAAATGATTGAGGAGGTGCAAACGGTATAGCAAAGGTTATCCTTCATCAATAGGCTCAATCCGTCCATCTCGCGGGTTGCTTGGATGGGGACAGTATTTCTGGGCAAGACGTGCTGTTCCATCCCAGCTTCCGGCTCATTGGAGGATCAATCAGCCTTTGGAGTTAACCACAACCGACGTAATACAGACTGTTTACAGCGTATTACGCTCTTGTCTGTAGTTTCACTGATAAAACTCGCTGGCGTCAAGTTTTGTTTGCAAATCTTTATAAGGATAGCGATCGGTAAATTCTAGGAGAGAGTTCCCCAAGGATAAGCAAGGTCTAGTTTTGCCGAAACCGTGAAAAAACTAGAGGATTCACGGATGTAAACTCTCAATTGTTAGGGAACAATAAAGAAAGACAACCTAATTCAATCCAACTCAAACGCCAGTATGGGAATAGGCGAAACAATGCGAAGAATTCTAATCATTGAAGATGACATAAGCCTCCGGGATAATTTATCTGAAATTTTAGCAATGGAAGGATATAATCCCGCCAATGGCTATGACGTTATTGCCACAGATAACGGATCAAGTGGCATCAATTTCAGCTTATGTCTGAATCCAGAATTAATTATTTGCGACATTAATATGCCCGGATTTGATGGGTATACAGTCTTATCACAACTGCGCCGATTTGGTCGCCAAACCCCGTTTATTTTTTTGACAGCCAAATCGGAACCCAGGGATATTGAACGCGGGATACGTCTAGGGGCGAATCTATATGTCACCAAACCTTATGTCTTGGAGGAATTTGTCAGCATGGTGAAGCGAGTGTTAGCGGATATTCCTTCTCCCTCTTGTGCATCAAACATCTAACTGGGTAACACCACTATCCCGACCTCGCTACAATAAGAAGACTGAAGCGTAATGCTTCCTATCAGTAAGGGGGATAAGGACGATGGGTTTGCCAGTAGTTGCTGTAATCGGACGCCCGAATGTGGGCAAATCAACGCTTGTCAATCGGTTAGCCGGGGTGATGGATGCGATTGTCCATGACCAACCGGGAGTGACCCGCGATCGCACCTATCGACCCGCGTTCTGGCAAGACCGGGATTACTTGGTGGTAGACACCGGGGGCTTGGTTTTTGAGGACGATACCGAATTTCTACCCCTGATTCGCGAACAGGCAATGGCAGCCCTCACCGAAGCCAGCGCCGCTATATTAGTCGTCGATGGTCAAGCGGGTCCCACGGCGGCTGACCAAGCGATCGCAGATTGGCTACGCCAGCACCCTGTCCCGGTTCTCCTGGCGGTGAATAAATGCGAATCCCCCCAACAAGGACTAATCCAAGCGGCTGAGTTTTGGGAACTCGGTTTAGGCGAACCCTTTCCCGTCTCCGCGATTCACGGTACAGGAACCGGGGAACTCCTCGATCAACTGATTACCCATTTACCCACAGTGGGACTACTCCCAGACACCTCAGAAATCAACGTGGCGATAGTCGGGCGTCCGAATGTGGGTAAATCTAGTCTATTAAATGCCCTGACTGGAGAAAAACGGGCGATCGTCAGTTCCATTTCCGGCACCACCCGCGATGCCATTGATATGATGGTTGAACGCCCTGGTAATCCAGAAACGGGCAAGGAACCCCAAACCTATCGCCTGATCGATACCGCAGGCATTCGCAAAAAGAAAAATGTCGAATATGGCCCGGAATTTTTTGGCATTAATCGTGCCTTCAAAGCCATTCGCCGTTCTGACGTGGTTCTCTTCGTGGTTGATGCCCTAGATGGTGTCACTGAACAAGACCAAAAACTTGCCGGACGCATTGCCGAAGACGGACGGGCAGCGGTTATTCTGGTGAATAAATGGGATGCGATTGAAAAAGATAGCTACACCATCTACGAATACGAAGAACTGATTAAAAACCGCCTCTATTTTATCGAATGGGCACCGATGATTTTTGTCAGCGCCTTGACCGGAAAACGGGTAGACAAAATCCTCGATTTAGTCGATACTATTGCCGCAGAACACCAGCGCCGTGTCAGTACGTCTGTGATTAATGAAGTTCTTGAAGAAGCCATTAGTTGGCATTCACCGCCCACCAACCGCCAAGGGCGTCAAGGCAAAATTTACTACGGCACCCAAGTTAAAAGTAAACCGCCAACGATTGCCCTATTTGTTAATGATCCGAAACGGTTTAATGAAAACTATCGCCGCTATATTGAGCGTCAATTTCGTCAACAACTGGGTTTTACGGGTACACCCTTGCGCCTGCTATGGCGTGGGAAGAAAGTCCGCGACGTTGAAAGCAGCCGAGCTAATCGAGCCGTTCGGGTTTAATTTGGTGATTGGGGATTAAAGATTGGGTAAGTTTTGACCCTTCACTTTGGAAAGAGGGCATGGCGCGTGAGTTAACTCCTTTTCTTTCCCTGTTCCCTGTTCCCCGTTCCCTGTTCCCTTTTAACACACCATGGACTTACTGCGATCGCTCCCATTAGGGCTATACCTGGAACAACCTGTAACCTGGCTTCATTACCTGGATTCGCGGGTAAAACTGATATGGTTAATGAGCTTTTTGGCAGCACCCTTATTGGCAAATCCCTATTGCCGTTTGGCAATTGTTGTGGTACTGATTTTACTCACCCTCTCTGCCCGTATCCCGTTGCGGGTTTGGCGTCAGCAAATGGGTTGGCTGTTGATGCTATCGGTATTTGTATTTATTCTCACCGCGATCGCACCCGATGGATTAGCGGTTGATCATCAGCCTCGACTTCCGGAGGCAGACATAATCATGGTGGAGTCGGCTGAACCCTCAGCGCCGGAATCGTCTCAACCTAGACCTTGGTATAATCCCTTTGGCATCGGACAGGAATCGGTGTCAGAGGCTTCTGCGAGTGAAACCGTTATCCTGACCAATTTACCCCAACCGACGGACTACAGATACATCCTCCTGCAAGCCGGTCCAGTAACCATTACCCGGCGTTCCTTGGATCTAGCTGTTCGGGTGAGTACCGTAATTTTTACTTTAATTTATAGTACCAATCTTTACCTGCTCACCACCGCCCCAGAAGAAATTACCGCCGGGTTAGAAAGCCTCATGCGTCCCTTACGACGTCTGAATATTCCAGTTACAGAAATTGCTCTAACATTAACTTTATCTTTGCGTTTTATTCCCCTGGTTTTGGAAGAAGTGCAAAATTTAGTCCGTTCAATTCGGACTCGTGCGATTAACTGGAAAAAGTTAGGGGTTCGCCGCAGCGCCCAAGTTTGGATTATGGTCACTGAACGGTTATTGGAAAACCTGCTCATGCGAGCCGATCAAATTGCCAAAGCCATGACCGTGCGCGGCTTTACCAGTCCCAACCAGCATCGAGTCCAATGGCATCAACTGCGTTTACACTGGGGTGACTGGATTGTGATCGCGAGTTTAGCACCGTTTTGGATAGCCCGGTTAATGTGGGGGGGAATGCAATGATGACCGGAGATCACATAGTTGTAGGGGCGGGTTTAGCCACTCAATAGGCTTGTTACTGATAACGGAACAACAAAACCCGCCCTGACTTACGATCGATCAAAAAGAGATGATTGAGTCGCCCAATTCTTCATTCATCCGTAGGATTTTGACACCGCGAATTGTGTGGATAAGACTCACAAAATTCGTCTAAATCCGTTGAATAAGTCTCCGAATCATCAACTGTTGCTTCTTGGGCTTCCGGTTCCGCTTCGGCAGGAATTTCTGCGAAAATTCCCGTTAGTCGTTCTAAATTAGTTCTTAACGTCAGTCCCAATTCCCGTTCAGTTACTAAGGTCAAAACCTGTGTTGTTGCCGGATCAGATTCTCCAGTGAAACCTACTTCAATTTGGGCAATCTGATCCGGTTTAGTGAAAATAGCACCCAGAACGCCGAAAAGCAACGTATTCCCAATAATCCGACCCACGTTAGCTTTTTTGCCTTCTTGATAGGTTAGAGTGGCAACATCACTCGCCGCAACCGTAATTTCTTGAGTTGGTCTTTCATCATCCAAAACCGCGAGGCGATCGCCTTGTTCAATATAAGCGGTGATGACTCCCTCGGTGAGGGATATTTTGCATTTCCCGGATAGATCGGTTTCACCAGAGATTAAGGCGCAGATTCCCTCATGACCCGAACGCTGTTTAAGCGAGACAGGAGGTTCGTAGCCTTCACAGCGCGAATTTAAGGGGAATTTGGTGCATAAGGTGTAAAGGTCTACTTCCGGGTTAGCTTGTGCGGGACGGGAGGCGGCGAGGACAAAACTGGTTAGGGAGGTGGTAGCGAGGATTGTGGTTGTGGTTCCGGTAAGAATCAGGCGATTCAGTTTATGGTAGAAGCTGGAAGTCATAGTCAATATCTAAATTATGCCGTCGCGGGGAAGTATATCCAGGCAGAGTCAGCTTATGCAAGTTGAAATATATAGCAAATGATACGGAGATTGTGGAGGTCAAGGTGTGGAGTTTCAGCGCTATTTGGCTGAGCGTAATTACTCCTTCGCTAAGACACCATTGAGGAAAATATCCGCAATGCCTTCTGCCATTTCTTGCACCTCTTTGAGGGAAGCGCCTGGTTCCATAATCGTCTCGTCGCTGAACCCCGCCACAGCAAACATACCTAAAAATACCCTCGCCACAACCTTGGGGTTAGTCCGTCGATAGATCCCCCGTTCCATTGCCGTTTCAAAGAAGGCTTCCGCCACATCGGACATTTTAGCAATGACTTCTGACTGGATGCGATCGCGTAAATCGGGGTGAAACTGCGCTTCCATAAAGCAAACCCGCATCATATCCGCATTTTCATGCATCCGCATCATTCGCCGTCGCATCACCTGCGCCACGGCTTTATAACTCCCCATTTCGCTCAATTCCGTCAGCAAATCGGTGAGCAATTCCACCCATCCTTGGGTCGCCACCTCGACTAATATGGCTTTTTTACTCTCAAAATGGCGAAATAGAGTTCCTTCAGCAACGCCCGCTTTTGCCGCTAAGTCACGGGTTGTTGTCCCGTTATACCCTCGACTGGCAAATAAACGTTGGGCAGCATCTAGGATACGCTGCTTTGTCTGTGTCTCTGACTGAGGGGGCTGATGTAAGATTCGCATTGGACTCCAAAATGAGCGGCAAGGGTTGTTGGCAATCGATTATCTCAGAAAAGGCACGCTTTTAAGATCAGACGTATTTTACACTAAGATATTTCTTCCCCCAAACGGGTGAAAATTTACAAAAAGTTAGTTGCTAGGGATGACACCCTAGTGCAACGTGGCGGAAATACTTGAGTAGATACGATGAAGCTGGGGAAGCTGGGGGAGATATTAGCTGTTCAGTTATTGACAAAAAGACAAAAAATTACCCCACAGTAAAATAGACTTATAGCATCAGAAAATCTTGGGCAAGCACTCTTGCTGATTGCTGCCGTGATCAGTCGGTGGGTTAACTAACAGTCCGTCAATATCTAGACAATTAGTGACATAACTAGACATTTTCTGTGATATATGCAAGCAATGTCTAGTTTACTCCCCCGATAAGCAGCTACTCGACTTTGTGTGACGGTCTTTCACGTTGCACCGA
>NZ_JAVJUO010000167.1:0-3783 GCF_040220555.1 Coleofasciculus sp. C1-SOL-03 | reverse complement strand
CCCCCATCACCCCCATCAGATCTGGCAAAGAGCGCAATCAATTACACCTGTGGTACACAGGCAAATTGATCCGCGTGTGCAAATGCGCCAGATGATACAACGGGCAGCTCAAATCGATGGAAATCAGGCATCTGGGGATTTGGAGAGTCGTTTGAATGCGTCTAAGGGTGGAGGTTCTCCGTTATCGGAGGACGTGATCCAGTTTATGGAACCGCGCTTTGGGGCGGATTTTAGTGGAGTGCGGGTGCATACGGGTGGCGAAGCGGTGCAGATGAATCAGGAGTTGGGCGCTCAGGCGTTTACTCATGGGAGTGATGTTTATTTTGGGGCGGGGAAAGAGCCGGGGAATAATGAGTTGACGGCACATGAGTTGACTCATGTGGTGCAGCAAAGTGGTAAAGCGGTTCAACGCCAGTCTGTCTTCAGCAAATCAGGAAAGGAATCCCATCCAGAAGAGGGGGAACAAGAACAGCTTCAAGCAAAGGAACTCTCCAGTCACATTTCTGGTGAAACTCTGAATAAGGAATTGCGCTTGCAAGCTGAGCAATTGGGTCAAACGCAGACTGTTGAGCGATCGCAAATTGCTGAGGAGGAAAAATTACTAAAGCAGCTGCTAGGGGAAGCGGAGGAAAAGGCTGTCCAGATCAAGGAGATACAGCAGCGATCGTCTTTAAATGAAATAACCATTGCCTCAAGTCGTAATGCCGAACAAAAAACAGGTAATGAGGGAACGGATAGGTTGGCTTGCTTTGGCGATCAAAACCATAACATGACAGTAGTCTGGACGTTGATAGCTAATCCTGGAGATCGTATCAGTAGCTATCAAATCTGGCTTAGATTTCGCGATGGTCAAGGAAGATCTATTCCACGCGCACCTTTGAGAGCTAGAAGGGTTTTAACAGATCAGATAACGATTCACTACACTCAAAGTGCCAATATCGGTCGAGTAAGCCTCACGGGAGAAGCATGGGTAGGTAATCGAGAAACTGGCGTAAGGCGTGTGTCCCTACTTCCTCTCGAAACTTATTGCAGTTTTAAGGATAACAACCCAAACTCCCAAGAAAACCCACCTCAAAATCTACCAATTATTTGGCCCCGATGGGCAGGTTTGGGCTTGCCAACCCGCTCGCAATCGCGTCCGAACGTAGATAAAGTATATGTCGGAAAACGCTTAACAAGAACTAGACCAGGTAGGCGAGACCCAAATTTACCGAACCAGTTCAGAAGGCAATATAACATATCAGACGGACAAGCGGTTCACCATCTAATTCCACTTTTCTTAGGAGGTCAAGACAGAATAGAAAATTTAGTTGGGGTTTGGGGACGAAATCATACGAGAGGGCATTCAGCTTTGCGAGAGCAAGCACAGCTAACGAATTACGGCGTATCATCAACCGATCTTTATCAACACCCGATAGGGACGACTTACAGAGTTGCTGCAATTAGCTAAGTTGGTTATGAAAAAACTAATTCGCTTGCTGAATCAAGCCGAACAGCATCTAGATAATCTTCGAGACTATCAAGGAAGCGACCATCGTCAAGTCAGGGAAGAAGTTCAAAAATTTTTCACTGTAGAAAACCAGATTCGGTCTTTATCCAATGTCAGGAATCGACTTGAGAAGATCGCCCTAAGTTCTTTCGAGTCTAACTTGAGTCGATATTCTCAGATGGCCGGCCTCATCTTAGCTCGCTCGGGCTGGTCTGGCTCAGCTTCAATCGTCCTCAAAGCGGCTCGTCAGTCTACAGGAGCAATAATGCCTCTGTCTCATTTAGCTCCCTCCTCGGAAACGATATCAGCCCTAGAAACTGAGATAGCCAGACAGCAAGAAAAAGATTCACCAGAAATTGCGGTTTACGCCTTAGTTGAGGCGTTGACTTGTCAGCGTTCGGTTGAGGTAATTCCGAGTGTCCTTTCCTACATTCAGGGTAATAGTGACTGGTGGGGTTGTGCTTCGATTCTTTCTCAGCTAGTGACCTTGATGCCTGAGCCAGGATTGCTGGTTGCCCAAGAAATCGAACAACAATCTCAAGGAACGTTATCCCTAACGGGTTTAGGATTAAGAGCTGTTTATCAGAGTCAAGATGCCTACGAAAAGTTGCTCAGCCAGGTTGGGAAGAACAACGCGGAAGAGGAGACCATTTATTTCTGGTTGGGAAACATTCCTCGTCAGGAATCCTTGGATAGGCTCTTGCCCGCCTTGAACCACCCATCAGAAGACATTCGGTTCAAGGTACTCACCAGTTTGAGCTTGTTCGGAGATCGTCAGGTATATCGGCATATTATTCCGTTGTTATCCGATGCATCGATTGATGTCGTTGAACAGGCGACAGCTACTCTTTGGGATTGGTTAGACGAAGACTTACAGGAGTTTGAAAAAAGTTGTAAATTTAAGACCGCAGGGAGTTTGATGAGTGAAAGTCAAACCGAATTTGAAAAGATTGCCAGAGCTAGATTGGAGACAATGGAACCCAATCGGCGTTATGGTGGCAAACAGCTATATTTACCTATTCGTCACTTACATCAAATTGAAAGTGGAATATTGACAAGATACCATTGGTATCAATGGGTGGCGACGACGGGAATTTACAAACCGTTTAGTGAATGGAGAGATTTACTGTATAATTTTACGGCATTAGATGAGTTAAGCCGTTGGTATCAACAAAACACTGCTCAATTTGAAGTCGGTTGTTATTATTATCACGGCAGAAAATGTTCAGCTAGATTATAAGCCAGATGTAAACTTTATCCGAAGTTATTTGCAAAAATAATAAGTGTTTTTATGGTTATTTTATTGCGTAATTTCTAATGGATAAATTGAAGCAATTGAAGAAGCTGGAGAAGATATTCACGAACACAAGGAAGGTTGTCCTGGTGGCGTTTCAAAATGTGATTTGTACAAAGACAGACAAGGAAATATCTACGTAAAACCTAAAGGTAGCAGAGGTGCGGGGGAGTTTACTGGTCTTAATATTAACAACTTTTGGTGAATCTCGCCCGCCTATACTTAAGATGATAGAATACCATGAGCAAAACCAACGAAATATACGCATATTTTCGATTATCAGGAGTTGATCTTGATCCGGATGAAATCACTAAGATTGTCGGTGTTAAACCTACGCAAACTTGGAAAACAGGAAATGTCGTCGTTCGGCCGAGGGGAAAACCAACGATTAGGAAATTTAGTGTTTGGAAAGTCAAATCTAAATTAGCTCCTTCAGAAGAACTTGACCCCACAAGAGAACTTGAGATACATATAGAGTCTGTTTTTGAGCAACTACAACCTGGTTGGCAGCAACTCGCTAAAATAAGTTATCAGTACGAAGTACTTATTTGTTGTGTAGTTTATGCTTATAGCCACGTACCTGCCATTAGTTTTAATCAGCAAATTATACATAAGGCTAGTGAACTGAGTGCAGGTATAGATTTAGATATGTATTGTAGACTTAATTGGAAAAAACAAGAACAAGAATAAGTCCTAGATGAGAAGTTAAAGCTGCTCAAATTCCTCACGCGTCTGTAGTGCGATCGCCAGGGACACCGTAGGATAAACCAACAGGATATTAAACCCAGCCCCTAATTTCAGAATCCGTTAAAATTTTTCCCAACTTCAGAGATTCGCTTTTCGTCGCTTGTAAAATATGTTTCATCATCACAGGTTCACCCGCATCAGCCACTATAAACGCCGCATTTAAGGCAATATTGCGGATATTTCCTCCCGCCATATTCAGCTTACCTAACTTTTGCATATCTAAGTTCTTTGTCGGCGTCTCTTTTGGGAAAAT